>JAWPMV010000005.1:300000-529048 GCA_033391075.1 Bacteroidia bacterium | reverse complement strand
GAGAAGCTCTCTTTCAAGTTGCCAAGCCAGGCCAGAATAAAGGAATGGGCATTGATCAATTGCCTTCTGCTATTCGAAATAGTGAGATTCTGAGTGGAAATGATCTGGGGAAATTGGGAGGCATTTCTGCTTTACCGACTAAAGAGGAGTTGCAGGCCATGGCAGAAGATCCGAATGTTCAGGCCCTGGTCGAGGATTTAGATTCTCCAGAACAGCTAAGTGCCCTTCATAAACTGGCAAAAACTTATATTGAAGCAGGAGAAGTCGAAAAAGCATTTCAACTGCTGATGCTCCGCGCATAAATTCCCCGAAAAAGAAAGAAAAACATGAATAAAACCGTTGCCAATGCCCAGGAAGCCATAAAAGGCATACAGGACAATATGACCCTCATGCTAGGTGGCTTTGGATTATGTGGTATCCCCGAAAATTGTATCAGTGCCCTGGTCGATGCTGGAATTACCGGTTTGACCTGTATTTCCAATAATGCCGGAGTAGATGATTTCGGTTTGGGGCTGCTTCTCCAGAAAAAGCAGATCAAAAAGATGATTTCTTCCTATGTAGGAGAAAATGCGGAGTTCGAACGTCAGATGTTGAGCGGAGAGTTGGAAGTTGATCTCATTCCTCAAGGTTCCCTGGCTGAAAGATGTCGTGCTGGTGGAGCCGGTATCCCTGCTTTCTTTACTCCTGCAGGCTATGGAACGGAAGTAGCTGAAGGAAAAGAAGTCAGGCATTTCAATGGGAAGCCCCATATTCTGGAAACGGCCCTTTCGGCTGATTTTGCTATTGTAAAAGCATGGAAGGGAGATCCAGATGGAAATCTCGTGTTCAAAGGAACAGCTCGTAATTTCAATCCCGTCATGGCCATGGCTGGCAAAATCACCATAGCTGAAGTTGAAGAACTGGTAGAGCCCGGAAAACTTGATCCTAATTTTATCCACCTCCCCGGTATTTTCGTTCAACGCATCTTCCAGGGTGAGACCTACGAAAAAAGAATCGAACAACGTACCACCAGACCCAAAAACTAGGAATCATGCTAGACAGAAATCAAATCGCACAAAGAATCGCGCAGGAGTTGGAAAATGGCTGGTACGTAAATCTTGGTATCGGTATTCCTACCCTCATTGCCAACTATATTCCCGAAGGTATTGAAGTAGAATTTCAATCCGAAAATGGAATCTTGGGTATGGGCCCCTTCCCTTTCGAAGGAGAAGAAGATGCCGACCTTATCAATGCTGGAAAGCAAACCATCACAGCTATGCCGGGAGCTTCTATTTTTGATTCATCCACCAGTTTTGCCATGATCCGAGGGCAGCATGTACAGCTTACGGTATTGGGAGCTATGGAGGTTTCAGAGAATGGAGACATTGCAAACTGGAAAATTCCGGGTAAAATGGTCAAAGGTATGGGAGGCGCCATGGATTTGGTTGCTTCAGCCGAAAACATCATCGTAGCCATGACTCATACCAACCGTAAAGGCAAGTCCAAATTGCTCAAAGCATGTAGCTTGCCACTTACCGGTGTTTCCTGCGTGAAAAAGATTGTCACCAATATGGCCGTTCTTGATGTAACGCCTGAGGGTTTTAAGCTAATTGAAAGAGCTCCAGGCGTTTCTGTTGAGGAAATTAAGGCTGCAACTGAAGGAACTTTGATTGTAGAAGGTGAAATTCCGGAAATGAAGCTGTAAATTTCCGAAAATACCTACTACATGCGTAACTGGTCCGGAAGCGTCCAATGGCAACCGACTCAGGTCCTGAAACCTGATTCTGAGCAATCAATTCAAGAAATCGTACAAAAAGCTGCTGAAAATAAGCAGAGCATCCGCCTTATTGGTACAGGGCACTCATTTACCCGACTTTGTGAAACGAACGAAATCCTGATGAGCCTTGACAATTATCAGGGTCTCATTTCTGTAGATAAGGATAAGATGATGGCAAAGGTTAAAGGTGGAACCAAGCTCCATTATTTGGGCGAACTTTTGTATGCGGAAGGATTGGCCATGGAAAACCTGGGAGATATAGACGTACAATCCATTGCCGGAACGATTTCAACAGGTACACATGGTACAGGTACTGCTTTTGGCACAATTAGCACCCAGGTAAAGGCCCTTAAATTTGTCAATGGAAGAGGAGAAATCATTTCTTGCTCTGAACTAGAAAATAAGGAACTGTTCAAAGCTGCCCAGGTATCTATGGGAGCTTTAGGAGTGATTACGGAAGTTAGCTTGCAATGTGTCCCCGCCTACAAACTGGAACTGTGGAACCGCCAGGAAAGCCTGGAGGAAGTTTTGGGGAGCATCTCTGAGCGGAATGAGCAAAATCGGAATTTCGAATTCTATTGTTTCCCCTACAGCAATCGGGTTTGGACAAAATCCTCCAATAAAGCGGATGCCCAAGCCGATAAGGACAACATCATCAATACCCTGACGGAGTATGTCCTGGAAAATTATGCCTTTAAAGTCCTTTGCGAACTTGCTCGTTTCTTTCCCTCCCAAAATAAAGCGGTCTCCAAAATTTCCGTTTCATCCATTCCTACCTTGAAAAAGGTCAAACATAGCCATAAGGTCTATGCGACCAAGCGCCTGGTTCGCTTTAATGAAATGGAATACAATATTCCCGCTGAAGTTCATGGAGAGGTAATCAAGGAAGTGCTGAAAGTGGTCAGTTCGGGTAAATATCCGGTCCATTTTCCCATAGAAAATCGTTTTGTCAGAGCGGATGATATCTATATGAGTCCAGCTTACGGAAGAGATTCTGCCTATATCGCCTGCCATATGTATAACAAAAAGGATTGCAAGCCTTTTTTTAAGGAGCTTGAAGAAATTTTTAAAGCCTATGGAGGACGTCCGCATTGGGGGAAGATGAATACTTTCAGCGCTGAAGATGTACGAAATGCTTATCCTGAATTTGATACCTTCCTCAAGCATCGTAAAGAGCAAGATCCGAATGGGGTATTTTTAAATGATTATTTGAGGGGATTGTTTGGGGTGAAATAAAAGGCTGAAATTCCAGCAAATGCCTGGTAGAAGATATCAATTTTCTGTTGCAAGACTTCTCTTCTTTTGTAAGCGGTGATTGATATCGCCCTCTTACTTACTTCGATCTTTCATCGACAAATCGTAATTTACCTTCCCTAAATAACCATGTCCGACTACTCCTACTACAAGAAGATATTTGCCGATCAGCGACTGCCTTTAGCTTTTGTTGATATGGATTTGCTGGATAAAAATATCGAGGCAAATCTGGCCCGGGCAGCATCAACTCAAATCCGTATTGCTTCAAAATCCATTCGCTGTAGTGAAGTCATGCGCTATATTTTTGCCAAAAGCTCTCAATTTCAGGGAATTATGGCTTTTTATGGAGAAGAAGCTGTCGCTTTGAGTAAGGAAGGCTTTGACGATATCCTCATGGGTTATCCCATCAGCGATCCCATTCAAATCGAAGCCATAGCTGAGGAAATCAAAGCAGGGAAATACCTCTGCCTAATGATCGATACCCCCAAACACCTGGAAATCATTGAGCCGATTGGGAAAAAACTGGGTATTCGGATACCTGTTTGCATTGACATGGATATGTCGATAGACTTTGGGAGTTTGCATTTTGGGGTTTGGCGATCTCCGATCAATGATCAGGCGAAGCTGGAAGCACTTTTAGATGCTATAGCCAGCTTTAAACATATGCGACTAGATGGATTGATGGGCTATGAGGCTCAAATTGCCGGATTGGGAAATCAAATGAAAGGAAAAGCCCTGATGAATCGTATTATCAGCTTTCTCCAGAAAAAATCCATCCCCAAGGTAGCTGACAGAAGAGCAAAAGCTCTTTCGCTGATCAAAGAAAAGGGCTTCAAACTGAAATTTGTAAATGGAGGAGGAACCGGCAGCATAGAAAGTACTATAGAGGAAGAAGGAGTTACGGAAGTTACGGTAGGCTCAGGTTTCTTCAATTCGCACTTATTCGATTATTATTCCCATTTTCAATTGGCTGCAGCGGCAGCATTTGCTATCCCTATCTCCAGAATACCCAAAGAAGGCATGTATACCTGCCATGGGGGTGGATATATAGCCTCAGGAGGAATCGAAGCAGTAAAAGCTCCCCTTCCCTATTTACCTCAAGGTTTGAAGATGGATAAAAATGAGGGAGCAGGAGAGGTACAAACGCCCCTTTATTATAGAGGAACTGAAAAACTGGAAATCGGTGATCCTATATTCTTTAGACATTGTAAGGCAGGAGAACTTTGCGAAAGGTTCAATGAGCTCCATTTTGTTAGGGAAGGAAAAATTATTAAATCAGTACCTACTTATCGCGGAGCAGGCAAGTGTTACCTCTGAAAAGAGCCTTTAGCCTAAGACATATGAAACTACTACTTCAGCCATTGACATTCCTAATCGCATTGGTACTCAATGTCATGCTGGTATTTGCGTTTAGCTTCAACCTCATCTTCATGGATTCCTATCCCATTTTAGGAGAGGCAATCCAGATTTTCCCCAGCTACCATTACGGGATATGGCAAAATTTCCTGCTGAAACTTAGCGGTAATGCTGACTTAAGTAATGGTATTATTCTCTTTCTAAGCTCAATCTTGATTTCAGTAGGTGTTTCCATGATGTTGAAAAAGCGCTTAAAGCAAAGCTTTAACTCCAAACACCGATTGGGCATACTGACAATCGGAGCTTTAGTCGGACTTTGGATGGCCTTTACGCAAAGCTATGCCTATGTCGCCAACTATCAGACTTCATTGACTTATGCCTTTGCTATGTTTTTCTTGTTTTTGGGTTTGTATATGCGGCAGGAGAAAGGAGCCAGAAAATATATCTACCTGATAATCAGCGCATTTTCTTTCAGCAATTGCCTCACTCACTTTATCCCACCCGAAAAACATGCGAACTTTTTCCTGCTCAAATTCCTGCCCTACTTCGGTCCTATGACACTGGCAGAAGTATTCATTTTTGGATTTCTGCTTTATCTCCTGATTGATTTTGGCCTGAAAAAGCTAGGTAAGAGGAAGCTAGTCTCAAGTCTCCTTATTCTCTGTATGCTTTCCATTTCCTGTCAGGATCAAGAAGACAATCGCCAGCGGGTTGAAATGGAATTTGAAACCCTGGAGAAGACACCTACTTCCCTTGCAGAACCAAAAGCTGAGAAAAATGCTTATTTCGGAGACCTTCATTTGCATACAGCATATTCTTTCGATGCATATGTGAGAGATTTTCGTCAAGTTTTACCGGAGGATTCTTATCGATTTGCCCGAGGTGATACTGTTTTATTGCCGGGCGGAGAAAAAGTCTGGCTGGACAGACCCCTGGATTTTCTGGCAGTAACCGATCATGCCGAGTACATGGGAGTTTTACAAAATACGCCCGAAGATGACCTCGTTGACGCACTTTTGGCAGAAAAATCCTTATTAAACTTATCCAGAAGCCTGAACACGAGTGAAGCTTTTTTAATCGTGGGCCGCTCTATGGTCATTGGTACTCCCCTTCAGAGTATTTATAAGCCAGAAATGCAGACCCAGGCCTGGAAAGAGATGGTAGATTTGGCCAATACCTATAATGATCCCGGTACTTTCACAGCTTTTGCTGGCTATGAATGGACTTCGGTTTTGCCCGTAAGTTTAAAATATCGCTCTGCACGAAATCTGCATAGAATTGTCCTTTTTGGCAATGGAAAAATCCCTGAACTCCCCTACTCTTCTCTGGATTCCAAGGACCCGGAAGACCTATGGGCCTGGATGGATCGGCAGCGAGAAAAAGGAGTAAAAGTTATGGCCATTCCTCATAATGGAAACATGAGTGATGGAATGATGTATGCCAATTATACCCTCAAAGGCTATGAATTTGATGCAGACTATGCCCAAATGCGGATGAGAAATGAACCAGTGAGCGAAGTAGTCCAGGAAAAAGGGCAGGCAATGACTCACCCTGTTTTATCCTCAGAGGACGAATTCGCAGATTTTAGCCTGTATCAGGAGGTTTTTGGCTTTGATTCGAATTATGCAGCAGATAATTACAGGGGCAGTTATGTACGGCAAGCCTTAAAGGATGGCTTGGTACAGGAAGAAAGAATCGGAGAAAATCCCTTCAAATATGGACTAATCGGAAGTACAGATTCCCATGTAGGCCTGTCAGATACCCGTGAAAATCAATTATCGCAGAATAAAAATTACTATACAAAAAGACTCAATCACTGGGAGGAAAATCGGAGCAGAAGTATAAACAAGACCTATAAGACTGCTGGAGGTTTGGCAGGGGTTTGGGCAGAATCCAATACGAGAGAAAATATCTTCAATGCCCTGGAAAGTCGAGAGGTTTTTGCTACCTCTGGAAGCCGTATGCAAGTTCGCTTCTTTGGCAGCTGGGATTTCCCGAAAAATTCCCTGGAAGAATCATTGGTAAAAGTGGGATATAGCCTGGGAGTTGCTATGGGAAAAGACCTGCCTCCCCGCCCCACAACTGGAAATAAGCTTCCCCAATTCCTCGTATGGGCCATAAAAGACCCAGATGCTGCTCATCTGGATCGCATACAGATTGTTAAGGGATGGTTGGATGAAGATGGAAAAACCCATGAGAAGGTTTATAATGTCGTTTGGGCACATCCTGAGCAACGCAAGCTGGATGCAAAGGGGAAAATTCCTCCTATAACCTCTACCGTAGACTTGCAAGCTTGTACATATAGCAATGAATTCGGGCAAGTGGAACTAAAAGGACTCTGGACTGATCCTGATTTTAACCCAAATGAACGAGCGGTCTATTATCTACGTGTGCTGGAAATCCCGACGCCAGGCATTGCAGCCTTTGATGCAAAAAATATGGGAAGAGAAATTCCCGAAGGAGTTGAGGCGATCATTCAGGAAAGGGCCTGGTCTTCCCCGATCTGGTATAGTTTCTAGGCCAGCCTCAAGCTCAAAAAAACAGATCTTTTTGAACCAAAAGTAAAATTAAGCTTGCCACATCCAACTCACTCCCTCATTTTTACTATCTTTCCTATCTATAATTACTACATATGAAACTACGACTACGCCTTCAGCTCTCTGCCATGATGTTTTTCAACTACTTTGTTTGGGGAACCTGGTATGTGACTATGGGAACTTATTTGGGACAAACCCTGGGATTTAGTGGAACCCAAATCGGACTTGCCTATGGTGCAGGAGCCATTGCTGCTATGATTTCGCCCTTCTTTGTGGGAATGTTTGTGGACAAATTTGTGGCCTCTCAGAAGATGCTGGGAATTTTACACCTGGTCGGTGCAGGTTTGATGTATTTGGTATCAGAATCAACGGACTTTGGCAGCTTCTACCCTCTTTTATTGCTATATACCATCACCTATATGCCGACTATAGCACTTACCAATTCTATCTGTTTTTCACATATGGATAATCCGGATAAGGAATTTCCGGGGGTACGGGTTCTGGGTACTATTGGATGGATTGTAATTGGTCTTATCATTGGCTACATGGCAATTGAAGATTCTAAGCAACAATTTCAATTAGGCGCAGCTATGGCTCTCTTTATGGGCTTATTTAGCTTTAGTCTTCCTAATACGCCCCCTAAAGCAAAAGGGGAGAAAGTTACAGCTCGCGAAGTCCTCGGTCTGGATGCGCTGAGTTTGATGAAAAAGCGCTCCTTCGCCGTCATGGTGATTTCTTCTGTGCTTATTTGTATCCCGCTTTCCTTTTACTATGGATTTGCAAACCCCTTCCTGAATGAATTGGGCGTAGAAAATGCGGCGGGAAAAATGACCATGGGGCAAATGTCCGAGATTATATTCTTGTTAATCATGCCGCTCCTATTTGTCCGATTGGGGGTAAAGAAAATGGTTCTGATCGGTATGGCTGCCTGGGCATTGAGATATGTCCTATTTGCCTATGGGGATAATGATACTATGGTTTGGATGCTCTACGGAGGTATCATCCTTCATGGGATATGTTATGATTTCTTTTTTGTAACAGGTCAGATTTATGTTGATGAAGAAGCCCCGGAACATCTCAAAGGTTCTGCACAAGGTTTGATAACTTTTGCAACTTATGGACTGGGAATGTTCATCGGAACCTGGCTATCCGGAGTGGTAGTTGATTATTATAAAACAGAAGGAAGCATCCCACATGACTGGCAAAGTGCCTGGATGGTTCCTGCTTTGCTATCATTTATTGTCCTCATATTCTTTGCGCTGATGTTTAAGGATACCAAGAGGGAAGGAAGTAGAAAAGTTGAAGAGGCAAAAAGCAATGCATAAAAATTTATAAATAATTAATATACAGGGGCACATCATCATGTGTCCCTATCTTTTTATCTATGCCAAGAAAAAATCAATATGACAGAGAGCAAATCATAGATGCAGCTGTTGACCTGATCCATCAAAAAGGCAAGGCCGCCTATTCGATGCGGAATGTAGCTAAACACCTAAAAGCATCCACACAGCCTATCTACAGCTATTTTTCAGACAGTGACTCTCTTTATACGGAGGTTCTCCTCAAAATCAAAAAGAGATTGCTGGCACATACACGTATTCCTTATAGCGAATTTGTGTTCAGAAATATGGGCTATGGTTTTACTCTTTTCGCCAGGGACTACCCTCACCTATTCACCGCCTTCTTCGATCATTCTGAACTGAATAAACAGTTTGTTGCAGAATTTCTGGATGATCTGCGGAAAGCTGTAGACGATGACGAGAGGTTTGCCAAATTGTCTTCCAGGGGTAAAGACAATCTTCTGGAGAAAATGTGGACCTTCTCCTATGGCTATGCCAGCCTTATCATCAAAGACCTCAATTCTGACAGGAGTGATGAAGACATCAAAAACATGATTCTGGATATGGGAACCACCGTAATTATGGACACGATGAGAAAAGAAAATCTCATATAAGCAACCTTTTAAAAAATTTCCTGTATTTATAACATATGTTATATAACACTTGTTATATTTGCTTGAAATTTTATTTAATCTTATGAATCTCAAAACGCTAATCCTCACTAATTACCTACTGATATCTTGCTTGATGCTTATATCTCAGGACTTTAAGGGAACAATCTATGGAGAGGTAATCGATATTTCTTCAGAATATCCGATTGCATTCGCCAATGTCTCCCTCATCAACTCAGAAATGGAAAAAGGGACCCATACGGATGAAAAGGGAAGATTTTCTCTTCAGGGACTCCCACCGGGACGCTATGATCTGAAAATTCGGTATCTAGGTTATGAGCCTAAGATTATCTCCGGTATCCTCGTCAGTACTGCCAGAAATTCCCAAATTACCGTCCGTTTGCAGGAATCCGCCCTCGAAATGGAAGAAGTAGTCATTCGTCCAAAACAGGAAAAGGAAAAAGCACTCAACAGCATGGCCACGGTTAGTGCCAAACAGCTCAGTATGGAAGAAGCTAACCGATTTGCCGGGGGCTTTGATGATCCCGCTCGACTGGTAAGTTCTTTTGCCGGTGTAGCCGCCAGCAATATTTCTTCCAATGGAATCGTGATCCGTGGGAATAGCCCTAAAGGGGTTTTATGGCGCCTTGAAGGGGTAAATATTCCCAATCCCAATCACTTTGCTGAGATCACCGGCTTTGGAGGGGGAGGGATTACAGGGCTCAGTAGCAAAATGTTGGGGAATTCGGATTTCTTCACGGGTGCATTCCCGGCTGAATATGGAAATGCCTTATCCGGTGTTTTTGACCTGCAAATCAGAAAGGGCAACAATCAGGAATATGAGCATTCCTTCCAGGCGGGTTTTATGGGCCTGGATATTTCTTCTGAGGGACCTTTGAGCAAGCAGCACAAAAGCTCCTATCTCTTCAACTATCGCTATTCTACCTTCGGCCTCATTGATGTTTTTCTTCCAGGAGGCGAGTTGGGAATTGCCTACCAGGACCTTTCCTTTAAGCTAAATTTACCCACAGAAAATGCAGGAATTTTCTCCATTTGGGCCCTGGGATTGATCGATGAAGCCAAAAGCTCCCCCGATACCGATACCCTGGAAGCAGACAGCAAATGGCAGTATTATGATGACATAGCATTTGAGAACAGCAAACTCTCAACTGGAATCATCGGCCTAAATCATAAATACTGGCTCAATGAAAAAGGCTATATAAAAAGCAGTCTGACCGCCTCTAGCAATCGCATCGATTCTAAAAATGGGCGATTGGGCGAAGACTTGCTCACAGAAGTTCGCACAGATGAAATCCTTTATAATAATAATCAGATTCAATTAAGTAGCTTATTTAACTATAAATTTAATGCCTCTCATACACATCGCAGTGGTTTCAATCTGTCTCGCTTAGGCTATGAATTTGACCTTCAGGAAGCGAATCTTCCAAATCCCCAGCTCACAAGTTTCGCTGCAGATATGGGAAATAGTTACCTATTGCAAGCCTATAGTCAATCCTCCTTCCGTTTAGGGGAAAAACTTAGCCTGAATCCCGGCCTACATCTCCAGTATTTTTTCCTAAACAATCGTTACTCCATTGAGCCAAGGTTTAGTTCTTCTTATCAAATCAATGACAGACACAGCCTAAGCCTGGGCTATGGTTTACACAGTCAGCTGGAAAAATTGTCTATCTACTTAGCCGATATTCCAGCAGATACACATAGTGTGCAAGCAAACAGGGACTTGAAATTGGGGAAATCCCATCATTTGGTACTCTCCTATGATTGGATGCTAACTGATCATGTGCATGTGAGAATTGAACCTTACTACCAACGATTATTCGACATCCCTGTAGTAGAGGGTAGCTATTTCTCCACCTTAAACCTCACGGAAGATTTCTTTATCAATGATGCTTTGGTGAATGAAGGGACAGGGGAGAATATAGGTTTGGACCTGACCTTAGAGCGTTTTCTGCATAAAGGCTGGTATTATCTGATTACTGCCTCGGTATTTGATTCTCGCTATACAGGTGGGGATGGAATAGAAAGGGAAAGCAGATTCAATAGAAATTTTATCTCAAATGTCTTGTTCGGGAAAGAGTGGAGCCTAAAAAAGAACAGATTATTCAATATCAGTGCGAAGTATACTTATCTGGGAGGGAACCTGACGCATCCGCACAATGAAACAGCCTCTCTGGCTGCCAGGGAGATCATCGAAGACTTGAGTTCTCCCTATAGTCTCAGAAATCCTGATTCTCATATAACCAGCCTCACCTTTACCTATCGCAGCAATAAAAAGAAGCATTCAAATCACTGGTCTCTGCAAATCCTCAATGTCCTGGGGGCAAAAGAGTATAAGGGCTACCAGTATAATTTTTTGACAAACAAAATCGAGCAGAACACAGATCGGATAATAGTACCCAATCTTAGTTACAAGATCGAGTTTTAGACTTATCTAAAATTTAAGTTTTTAGAGGAGTCTAAAAAATTTACAATTCACTGTATTTCAACAACTTATTCGTGAATACCTAAAGCACCGCTCGAATAATTTTATCAATCATTCTTATTAGCCGTACTATCATTTTTAGCAGAGTCCTCCTTCAATTTCTCCCACAAAGGAAGGACGAGATAGGCGATCAAAAGGGTATTGATAACCAGAAAGGAGCCATATACAAATACTACGCTTCCCAGACCTACTCCTTCTATCAAAGGAAAGAGGACAGGTCCCAGGCTTACGATCAAAGCATACTTAAATGCTTTTGAAAGTCTTTGGTTTATTTGCATGCTTCAAAAATTAAGGGCCTGACGTAGATCAGGCCCTTTCTATTATTAGGTTTCTTTTTACACATTGATCTCAATCCTGCACAAATACATATCCGCAGTCATATAGAGATATCCATCTCCTCCTATGGCACAATTAGAAGTCGCTTCTCCGGTTCTTACGGTTCCCAAATGTTTCCCCTGAGAACTAAAGACCAGAACTCCTCCAGGTCCAGTGGCAAAGATGATTCCATTAGACAGAACCTTCAATCCATCCGGCAATCCTTTGTTATCCTGCCCAACTTTGTCAGTGGCATCAAAAAAGACACGACCATTTGCAATGCTTCCATCTTCCTGCACATCATAAGCCATCCAGATTGCTCTCTCAGGATCGGAATTGGCAACATAAAGTGTTTTTTCATCCGGAGAAAAAGCAATTCCATTGGGACGGCTCAATTCATCTGTCAATAAATCTACGCTTCCATCCGACTTCACTCGATAAACACCCTGAAAGTCTATTTCCTTGCCTTCATCTTCCATTTGATCAACCAGTCCATAAGGAGGGTCGGTGAAGTACAAATCTCCATTGCTATGAAAAGCAGCATCATTGGGACTATTGAGCCTTTTTTCTTCATAGGAATCTGCGATTGTGATATAATTGGCCTGAGGCTCAGACAAAGGAGCGTCCATATAGGAAACTCTCCGGTCTCCATGCTGGCAGAGAACCAATTGCCCATCCGCATTTAACAGCAATCCATTAGAACCAGCTTCACCGCTTCTATCAACATCACCTGTATACCCAGAAGGATTGAGATACAGGCTTACCCCCTCCCCTTCTGACCACTTATGGATATTGTTTGGAGGGATATCAGAGAATAGGACATATTCACCATCCTCTACCCATAAGGGCCCTTCTGTCCAGTCAAATCCTTCTGCCAGGACTTCAATTTCAGCATCTTCAGGGATCAACTCATTAATTGCAGCATCAATACGGTCTATTTGCCCAATGTGCTTATAAGCATCCATGGGATCTCCCTTGGGTTTTTTGTTTTCTTCTTCAGGTCCTTCGCAAGCAAGCATCGCAAAAAGCATCAGCAGGCAAAGGCTAAAAATCATTGTAGTCTGTTTCATGCGCTTAAGATAGAAAATTTGCAAGTATTTCGATGGGATGAAAAGCTTTTCCTCCAACTCCATCAGCGATTTGATGCCGGCAAGAGAATCCAGATGCCGCAATTATGGTATCCGGACTAGAGGAACGAATGGCTGGAAATAGCACTTCTTCTCCACATGCCATCGATATTTCATAGTGTTCTTTTTCATAGCCGAAAGAGCCAGCCATTCCACAGCAGCCCGAAGGGATCTCTTCCACTTTTGCTCCGGGGATTAATCCTAATAGCTCCAGTCCACTTTTGGGACTGCTCAATGCTTTTTGGTAGCAATGAGCATGGTATTTTATCGTAATCTCCTGGTTTTCAACCGAAAACTTCCAGTTCAGTTGATCTTTTTCCCTTAATTCTCCTAAAAAATCTTCTATGAAGTAGGAAGCATCTGCTATCTTCTGAGCCGCCTCATTTTGTAGAAGGTCCGGATATTCATCCTTAAAACTGGCTATACAACTCGGTTCTACCCCTATAATAGGTATCCCTTTCTCGACATAGGGCAGCAAGAGTGCTACATTATGAGCAGCATGTTCTTTGGCTTCCCGCAATAATCCTTTGGAAATCATCGGTCTCCCACAACATTTTCGATCTTTCATCAACATCACCTCAAATCCAACCGCTTCCAGTACTGTCATAGCTGCTTTTCCCAGCTCTGGTTGATTAAACGTGAGGAAAGTATCATCCCAGAGGATCAGCTGACCTTTATTGCCCCTCTTTTTTTCGGGCGAAAGGGAAGCCCATGCCTGAAAATTGCCTTTCCCAAGTGGGGGAATGCTTCTTCTCCGGTCAATCCCTAGCCTTTTTTCCAGGAAGATTCTTATAAGTGGATTCCTGATTGAAGCATTGAATAGGAGTTTAAAGGGCCGAAAAGCCTTATTAAGTCGATGGATATGGGCGAAAAAGCGATTTTTCAGAGGAGTTCCATGCTTTTGCTGATATTGATGCAAGTACTCGTATTTGAGCTTGGCCATGTCAACGATAGAAGGACATTCGACTTTACAGGCTTTACATTCCAGGCAAAGATCCAGGCTTTCATAGAGTTCAGGATTGCTTAAACCGCCCTCCAAATTGCCTTTTATCGCTTCTCTAAGTGCATTTGCTCTCCCCCGAGTAGAATGTTTCTCATCCCGGCTTACCCGATATGAAGGACACATGACGCCTCCTTCATCTTTCCTGCAGAAACCGGTTCCATTGCACATTTCTACCAATCCTGAGTATCCGCCATCCTTGCTAAAGTCCAGGATCGTCTCAGTAGGATTGTTGGGGACGGAGTAAGATGAGTTGTACCGCAATATATCTTCTGCCCAGGGTTCATGTGCATCCAGAATACGGCCCGGTTGCAGGATGTACTGTGGGTCAAAAGCCTCTTTCACCTCTCGAAAGGCTTGATGAAGTTCCGGACCATAGACTTTTTCATTGAAATAGCTTTTCGCCAAACCCTCTCCGTGTTCTCCTGTGCTGCTTCCTCCATATTTTATGGCTGTTTCCGCTATGGAAATCGCCATATCCTGCATTTGTTGTATGCCTTTAGGAGTTTTCAGGTTAAGATTGGGATTCATATGAATACATCCGGCGGAAGCATGTCCGACCATAGCCACTCGTATCCCCTCTTTTTGAAAAATTCCTTCCATTTCCTTGATAAAACCCGGAAGTTGGTCAATCGGAACACTGGCGTCATCAGCAAATGACTGGGGTTTGGCATCTCCTCTTTGGCTCATCATCAGGCCGAAGCCTGCTTTTCGCATGCCCCATACAGAAGCTACCTCTTCTGGGCTTCTCCGGTAAACGATTTCCCCGGAGAATTCCAGTTCTTTGAGGATTTGGTGCATTTTTTCGAAACCTGCCTCAATTTCCTCCTGCTTTTCTCCACTTTGCTCAAGAATCAATAATGCTTTAGGTATCCCTTTAACTGAAGAACGGTAAATATCCTGATATGCAGCGTTTTGATCAATTAATTCATGGAAATAGTCATTGGAAAATTCGATAGCTGAAGGACCGCATTTTAATAAGGCGGGAACCGCTTCGCATGCTTTCTCCATCTCATCAAAATGAATAAGTGCCAACTGAGAAATAGAAGGTCTGAGAACACTTTTCAGCTTAATTCGGCTCATGATTCCCAGCGTTCCTTCACTCCCGACGATCAAATTGGCGAGATTGAGTTTGCCATTTGCCTTATAAGACTTCCAGAGGCGATCCAAATTGTATCCAGCTACATTTCGCCAGGTTTTGGGATAGTTTTCTTCTATTTCTTGATGATATTTCTTTAGAATATCCAGAATAGCCCGATAAATCAGCCCCTCGGTATCCTCTCTTCTTATCAATTCACTCAATTCCTCACTGCTTTTCTCCTCAAGATGCAGGATTTCTCCATTTGCCAGAACGACTTCCACTTCTTCCACCTGATCAGCCATCATCCCATAAACTATCGAATGGGTACCGGTCGAATTATTTCCCGCCATTCCTCCAATACAAGCCACTAAAGCTGAACTAGGATCCGGACCAATCATCTGTTTCTCACGAGAAAGCTGATTATTCAGGCTTGCCAATGCAATTCCCGGCTCCACCCATACTTTCTTCTCCCCTATTTCCCAGTCCAAAACCTCATGCATGAACTTGCTGAAATCGATAAGCAAGCCGTTCCCAATCGATTGGCCCGAAAGACTGGAGCCTCCTCCTCTGGAAATAACAGGCACTTTATGCTTTGCACAAAAATTGACCGCTTTTTGAACGTCTGCTACATTAGAGGGAAACAATACAGCCATGGGTTTCACCTGATAATTGCTGGCATCCGTGCTAAACATCAGGCGATAGAGCTCTTCATTTCGGATTTCTCCTTTTATATGAGGTCGTAGAGCTGCAACTATATCTATTTTGGGAAGGGATTGGGCCTCTTTCACGTCTGGATTTCTTAATTAGACTTCATTTTAGGAAAAAAGTCGGCTTTTTCAATAAGTATTCCCAATTTGCGCCCCATGTCGGCAAAACCGAGCTCTGTAAATATTCCCTCCTCAGCAGAAGGCATCAATTGGAAAGCCCTGGGCTACATGGTCCTGTGCACCTCCTCTTTCACAGCCATGAATTCAATACTCAAGTACATGGAGCATCTGCCTGCTTTGGAGCTGGTATTTTTCCGAGCCATTACCTCATGCTTGATATGTTTTGCTTTCTTATGGGCCAAAGGAATTCCCGTTTTTGGGAAAAAGAGGGCTATCCTAATCGCCAGAGGCTTATTTGGTGTCACAAGTATGGCTACTTTCTTTCTGGCCTTGCAGGAAATGCCCTTTGGTTCAACCATTTCTCTCCGATATTTATCCCCGGTATTCGCTGCCATTATTGCTGTTTTCTACCTTAAAGAGAAAATAAAGCCTATTCAATGGTCTTTTTTCGCCATAGCCTTTTGTGGTGTCCTTTTATTGAAAGGCTTCGATCTTCGAATCAGCAGTCTGGGATTGGGATATATTTTTATCTCCGCCCTCTTTAGTGGAGTGGTTTATGTCCTGATCCGAAAAATAGGCCAAAGTGAGCATCCGCTGGTGATCGTAAATTATTTCATGTTTATCGCCAGCCTGACAGGTTTGATCTTTGCCATTCCCATCTGGGTTTGGCCTCAGGGACAAGAATGGCTGATTCTTTCAACCATAGGAGTATTTGGCTTTATCGGGCAATTCTTTATGACTAAAGCCTTTCAGATAGAAAAAACCTCCAAAGTTGCTCCGATGAAATACATGGAGGCCATCTTTGCCTTAATGGTTGGCTGGCTATGGCTGGGGGAAACCTATAATTACCTCGCCTTCCTGGGCATCATTTGTATTCTCGCAGGAATGTTATTGAATGTGTTTTTCAAGGGAGGAAAAATCAGCTTCCGTTAGCACAGCAGCAGATAGCTATTCACTTTCCCCTTGTTGAGTAATTGCCGCTAATGTTTCTGACACGAATGGGCAAAAATCAGACACCTATAAAAGGAATCAGGCATTTTTAGGCATCTCCATATTTCAATCGGCGTAGATATATCCAAACACCATACGCTATGAAATTTGCCCGATTATTATTTCCCCTATTCTTTTTCTTTTCCCTAAACCTGAGTGCCCAATCCTCCAAAAACGCGGATGTGGCGCTGTATCACTATCAAATCCATCTTTCTGATGAATTCCAGGAGGAACTTCTGACGGTTCAGGATGTAGCAGATGTCATCCGGGATGCCAGGGATGGAGAGCCTCATTTTATCGACTACATATTGGAGCCTTATTTCCATGATCTTCAGGAAAGTCTGGAAGAAGATACCGAATTGTCTTTGTTGCCCTATGAAAGTTTCGCTCATAGAAACCCCTATAGACGTGTAAGCAAAAGACGCGCGATCAAATCGGTTGAGGCTGATTATTATGCGAAAATGGACTTATTCATCCGACCTGCATTTCTTTCAACGGAGGACCGGGCTCGAATTGGTCCCTGGGAAAAGCAAGTAAAACGAATCAGACCTGTGGTAGTGATCAAATTGACCTTGTTTGATGAAGATGGAAAGAAGGTGGAGAAATTTAAAACCAAAATCAGGTCAAAGGAACGAGTAATCCTGACCCAGGAGACCCTTGCAGGATGGTTCAGACTGGATGAAGGACATGACCTCGATGATGATCACAACCTTAATGTTCTGGATAGAGTGGTATATGATGCCATTGATGATTTGGTTGCTCAGGTCGATCGTGGACTCTAAAAAAATAAAACCTTAAGCCATAATACACTAGCCCTCACCTATGGTGGGGGTTTTCTTTTGAGAAGAAAAAGAAAGAAGATCAGGTGCACATCTAAACCAAACTTAGAATGATCTCTACTAGGCCTCACATCTGGACTTAGACATTAATTTTATAACAAACATAAAGTCCCTCCTTGATTTTTGATAAAAGCTTCTCACGGAAAATTCCTTAATTAGCAGCAAAAAGATGTTTCGTCTATTTCAATTATTCTTTCTGCTACTCCCCTACTCTTTTTTGCAGGCTCAGGAGATTACCCTCCTTTATACCAACGATATCGAGAGTGTCTATGAGCCCGTTAAAGCCTTTTGGAACCCTGATATCGAATATATAGGAGGAATACCTCAACTGAGCAGTTTGATCCAGCAGGAAAGGGCTAAAGCTACTAACAGCTTTCTCCTCGATGCGGGTGATATCTTTACCGGTTCTTTATCTCAGGCCACTGAAGGCAAGTTGGCTTTTGATATTTATAGCGCTATGGGATATGATGCCATGGCCATTGGAAATCATGAGTATGAGTATGGATGGGAGAAATTGCGGGAAGTAATCCAAAGAGCTCGATTCCCAACCCTCAATGCGAACATCTTTTATGCAGGTACAGATATTCCTTTTGCACAGGCCTATACCATCCTGGAAAAAAATGGAATTCGACTGGGAGTGATCGGTATCATGGGAGTAGATGCCTATGAACATGCCATTATGAAAAAGCATGTTGAGGGCCTGGAAGTTCGAGATCCGGCCCCTATCGTACAAAAGTGGGTACAGAAACTCAAGCCGGAAGTGGATATGATCGTAGTTCTGACTCACCAAAACAGAACCGCTCCCATGCAAACAGATAAAGAAGCAGATCCGGAAGTTCAGCGAGGATATGATGAAGATTATGCACTTGCGGGAGCTGTTGACGGCATAGATATGATTATCGGCGGTCATTCTGATCACGGGCTTTGGAAACCGGTACAGCATCCCAAAACCGGCACCTGGATCGGATTGACTTTTGGGCAAGGCAAATACCTGGGCTACGCTCGGTTTATGTTGGATAAGGAAAAAGGAAAAGTGAAGTTGGAAGAAGGGAAATTAATACCCGTAAATGCAGATATTTTCGAAGCAGACCCCAATATCCTCAAGCTCATCCAACAAGCAAGAAAAGAGCATCCAGAATTAGCGGAAGCGATAGGAAAAGTTGACAAACAGGCCTTCCGCAAATACTATCGGGAATCCAATATAGGAAACCTTATTGCCGATATCTTCCGGGAAGCAGGTAATGCAGATATCGGCATTATCAGTTCGGGCTCTATCCGCTTTGACCTCAATCCCGGCCCCGTTACCATCGAGCAATTGCTCAATGTCTATCCTTTCACGGATCATTTACATGTGGTAGAAATTAGGGGAAAGGAAGTAATTGAAGTACTGGAATACAGCCTTACCCTGCCCTATGGGCTCGCTCAGCTCTCTGGCATAGAATTGACCTATGACAGCCGCAAACCCAAAGGCGAAAGATTACTCAAAGCCCGTATTGGAGGCAAAAAGATCGATCCTGATCGCACATATACAGTTGCAACCTACAGTTTCCTCGCTACAGGAGGAGATGCCTATAAAATGTTTGTAGGTAAAAAGCGGAAAATAGATACACGAAAGATCAGTGAGATTCTGATCGCCTATTTTCGGGAACATGGAACAGTTGAAGTTCCGGACGTAGGGAGAATAAAGGATGTGGGGAGGGCAGAATAATGTATTCTGGTGTTCTGGTGGCTAGGAAAATCTCACCAGAACACCTGAGCACATTTATTCCCAAATCCCCTCCAATTCCCAAACCTTGCCAGCCAGAATTTTGGCTTTGCCTTTAGTGACCACCAGACTTAGTTGGTTAAAGGTCTCATTGGGAAAGAAAATATCTGTCATGACGGTCCGGCCTTCATCAGCAAATAATTCTACAGAAGAAACATCCACAAAAAGCCGCATATCTATGATATTATCTTCTCCCAACATAGCAGGTGCGACATCAATCGTGGCAAAATTTTCATGGAAATCAGATTTGCCTGAATTCTGACGGTCGATGAAATACTCATTGGCTGCGGTCTTATATCCTATTCGAACAATCTCTCCTTTGGTGTTGGATAATTGAATTGCGATAAATTCAGGGTTATCCGTGGGATCAAGCTCTAGTTTAAGGCTAACTTCCATCAAACCATTTGGCAATAAGCCCAAAGGACGAAGGCCGGAGACTTCTCCCACAGTCAAATCAGATTCATTTATCCGCATACCTTCATTTTCAAGCACTGGACTTGTCTTGAGGACTGTTTTTCCGTTATAGTCGGTGAAAGTAAGCTCCCGGGCCAGGGTCATTGCACTGCGCCAGGCATGGGTAGGCACGACTTGCGCATAGCGCCAATTGCTCATCCAGCCCATAAAAATGCGCCTCCCATCCGTTTCAGGTACATCTGACCAGCTTACACCCGCATAATTGTCTCTGCCATATTCCAGCCAGAGCACTTCATCTTTAGGATTTTCATTGCTGAAAGTCTTTCCATCAAAGTCTCCAACAAAATACATGGTTCCTGAGCCTCCATTGGGGTTTCCATCTCCCAAACTCACAATCATCATCCATTTCTTCTCCCCAGTATCATCGATAGGCAGCTCAAAAAGGTCCGGACATTCCCACACACCTGCATGGGTTCCCTGATCCTCTCCAAATTCAGAGGTAAGCGTCCAATTCTTCAAATTAGGAGAATTGTAGATTTGAACCTGATTTCCTCGTGCAAAGATCATGACCCATTGACTGCTCTCTTTATGCCAGAATACTTTAGGATCACGAAAGTCTCTCAATCCGGGATTGGGGATGACGGGATTGCCTTCATATTTGGTCCAGGTTCTACCTTTATCTGTGCTGTATGCAATTCCTTGTGTTTGAAAAGTTTTTGTAGCTGCTTTTTCTCCGACAGGATCATGATAGGTATAAATCGCCACCATAGGCGGATTCTCATCGGTCCCAAAAGCTGATGTATTCTCATAATCCATTACTGCACTGCCAGAGAAAATATAGCCTAGTTCATCCGGATATAAGGCAATTGGTAAATTCTCCCAATGAACCAAATCCTCACTCACCGCATGTCCCCAATGCATAGGTCCCCAAACATTGCTATCGGGAAAATGCTGATAGAACAAATGATATTCCCCATCATGATACACCATGCCATTGGGGTCATTCATCCATTGTTGAGGAGGGGAGAAATGTATTTGAGGACGATGCTGTTCATTATAAGCGGAAAGAGCTATCGTCTCTTCTTTAGGATTTTTCTGGCTTTCTTTTTCAGTAGGTTTACAGGCCATAAAACCTGAAGAAAGTATAATCAAAATAGTGATTATTTGAAGGCTGCTTTTCATTTTTAGTCTATTCGTTTGAATTGATTTGATCTATCTTTTCCTCGACTTCTCTCAAATTTGTACCCGAAATTTCCATCCAGATATGCTCGAGGGTTTTCCCTTTGGTTTCCGGCATCATAAAGTGAACAAATAATAGTTGGAGTACCATCATCCCGGAAAAGAAGGCGAATAATGGCCAGGGATTATCTCCTACCAAACCCAAAAAGAAGGGGGTAATCATGGTAATGATAGCAGCAAATACCCAATGGGTACCAGATCCCCAGGCTTGCCCATTTGCCCGAACATCATTGGGGAAAATCTCTGAGATAAATACCCATATCACTGCTCCCTGTCCGATGGCATGAGAGGCAATAAATACCAGCACAAAACTCAAGAGGAGAATTTGACTGGCTCCCGAAAAATAGGCCCAGGAAACAACCGCTAAGCTTATGATATAACCTATTGATCCATAGTACATCAGGGTTTTTCGACCCATACGGTCAATGAGGTACATTCCCAAGAGGGTAAAGAGGAGGTTTACAACGCCGATACTCGTTGATTGTAACAAGGCTTCATTTGCTCCGATTCCCGCAGCCTCTAATAATCGAGGCGCATAATAGAGTACAAAATTTATCCCCGAAAGCTGGTTAAACATGGCTAAGAGGAATGCCAGTAAAAGGGGTTTGCTGTATTTTCCATTGAATAGGGGTACCCCTTTTGTGGTGCCACTATCAGCTTTGATGGATTCGAGGGCATCTTCTACCTCATTTGCAGGGTACATATCCTTAAGTACCATGCGAGCGCTATCATAGTCCTTGCGCTTGGAGACCAACCATCTGGGACTATTAGGCACTCCCAAAACCATAACTGTATAAAGAATTGCGGGTATAGCTTCTACTCCGAGCATCCAACGCCAGGATTCGCTTTCCACCCATTGCCCAATAAAATAATTGGAGAAAAAGGCGATCAGGATACCAAATACAATGTTAAATTGATACAGGGCTACCAGACGACCTCTTCTTTCCGGAGAAGAGATTTCTGCAATATAAGTAGGTCCTGCAACCGAGGAAGCTCCAACTCCCAATCCTCCGATAAATCTGAAAAAGGAGAATGAAAAGGGATCCCAGGCCATTCCTGAGCCCAAAGCCGAAATTGTATACAGTACGCCAATCCAGATGAGGGTCTTCTTTCGCCCTAATTTATCAGAAGGAATACCGGCTAATAATGCGCCGATCACAGTCCCCCATAGGGCCATGGACATTATAAAAAAGCCATGGTTAAAATCACTAAGACCCCAGAGTTCTTGTATGGGTTGATCTGCTCCGGATATGACGATGGTGTCAAATCCAAAAAGGAAACCTGCAAGCGCAACGGTTACAGACCAATAAAAAATCCGTTGTTGATTCATTGTAGTAGGTAGTTTTAGGGAAGAAGCTCTGTTCTTTCCCTATAATTTTGTCTAAAAGTATTCAATTTTTCGAATAATCATGAGCTAGAGACCCGCATTTTTCATCAACCAGGCTAAGATCTCTTCTTCCATTTCTTTACTAAATCGATTGAAATCAACCACAGGCCGGAATTCCAGTTTTTTACCCGCATCCAAAATTTTATAGGCCATACCTGCACTTTCCACGCACTGTGCCAATTCTCCTGCATTACTTTCTTGATCCCAAATGGGAGAGATCATCATGAGGGGCTTAGGAGCATAAGCAGCTATCAGGGCATCATAGTCTATGGGCAAGCCCTCTTCTTTCCCTACATAAAATCCAAGTTGAGGAATCAAGGCATGTAAATGGGAGTAAAGTTTAATCCCTAATCTTTCTTTATCCTTGCCACTATTTCTTAGGGGATTCACTCCTGCAACCAAGGCCATAGCAGCTATCCGATCTTCAAAAGGAGTTGCCCAAAGTCCCACTTTCGCCCCCAAACTATATCCCACCGCATAGATTCTCTCTTTATCAATTATATCTTCTCTTTCCAGGGCATCAACTGCAAGGCTCAATTCATCCACCATTAGTCCCATTTTAGAATAATCAGGATAACGCTGATAAAAGTCTTTCCCCTCCTCTACCCTGCTGCCAAAACCAATCTGATCCTGCAAATAGACCGCGAAACCAGCATCTAATAAGGAATGTACAAAACGCCAGCTTCCTCTTCCATAACCCGTCGGATAGGCAAATTCATGCAAATAAATCACTACTGGTACATTTTTCAAGGGCTTGCCTTCCTCATCCAGGGGATATTGCAATTGTCCGATGTGCAATTCCTTTGAGTCAGCTCCTTTGGGTAAGCCCGGACGTCTGATCACTTTATCCAAATAATCCAGGCCGGCTCGAAAGCTGGGATTGAGGAGCATAGGGGCTTCACCCAGAAGTTTCCTGCTTTCTTGTGCCAATTCAGTTTTCCATTTATCAAAATCCGCTGCCTCCTCAAGAGAAGCTACAGAAATCTCTTTGCTTTGGGTCGGTTCTTCCTTAGCACTCAGGGCTTTCCATTTTTCAAAAGAATAATCATAATAGCGAATTATCGGAACCGCTTTATTTCCTCTGTCGAAAACTTTATCAAAGAAATCTACATAATCATGGACGTCACGCATGGCAGGCCGATGCAAGCCCCTTCTCAAATGCAAGCCCAGTTTTTCCTCAGCATCCAGAAATTTGAATACCGGTAAAACCGCATCAAAATGCTGCTCTATGGCCCAGGGATTTCCCTGATCTTCAAAATAAGACGAACTCAATAATAGCCCCCTTGGAGCAATCAGGGCACTCAAAAAGTGCTGATCAAAAGGAAGTTTGTGTTCTCGACCGGCAAAAAAACGAAGCCTTGGATGTAACCAGTGAGGAAAATTACCTGTAATTGCAGCTATAGTTTCATTGTCATAGTTGGGAGAGGTATAGCGGAAAAGGTCTTCACCGCCCGTTCCCCCACTACAAACCACTACGGCATCTATCCGCTCATCGAAGGCTGCAGCCATCAATACTTGTTTACCATCCCTACTAAGGCCTGTAATGCCAATCTTATCCTTTTCAACTATATCCAGGGTATAGAGATAATCTACGAGCCGATGAGCTCCCCAGGCCCTTCTCATGATGGTGGTAAAATCGTATGTGGGATAATAATGTCGGGCATATTTCTCTGTATCATCTTCCGCATCACAACCCGAATATTGTACACAAATATAGCCTCGGCTAAGCGCCTGGCTGATGCTGATCCAGGAATGTCCCTTTGTACCGGGAGTCATAAATACCGGAAAAGGTCCTTTGCCGGGAGGATAGTAGATACTGGCTCGAATGCTCAAATCCGGATGTGATCCCCAGGAGACTTTTACTCTTTCAATTCTGATCCCTCTTTCTTCTTTCTTTTCGAGGATTTCTGCCTGGATGGATTCCGGTTTTGGGGGGAAAGTTCCGCTGAGCCAGGTTTTGAGGATTCCAGCCATTTCTTTGCGTTGTGCTTGCCATTGATCTTTACGCCTAATTTCATCTCCAGAAACCAAATCTTTCATCAAATCATGCGGTAGGACCTGGCTGGGGATGATATCAAAATTGGGGGGAAGTTCTCCTGTGCGATCCAGCCAGGCTTGCCAGCTACTATCCAAAGGACTTATCCATGCTTTACTTGCCCAGGAACCCGTAGAAGCTTCCAGAAAGGGTTTGAGTTCTTCAAGAAATTCTTTTCTCTTCTCTACTTGAGCAGGAAGTTGAATAAAGAGGCTGCAAAGGCCCAGAAGCAGTAGTTTTTTCATAATTCCCAGATTGAATGCTTCAATATAAGAAGCTTTGGGAGAAAGAAATTGAGTCGCTGTTTTTGGGATAATGCAGGATTTTCTATCTTTTGTCTTCACTGCCCTTTTCACCAAACAAAAGGAGAACAAAATGCTCAGAACTACTACTTTCCTATTTCTCATGCTATTTATTTGTCTTCAGCTTCAAGCCCAAAAAGGAGAGGAGGTCTTCTTGTGGCCGGAAGGTGCTCCAGGCGCTTTGGGAGAAGATCCGGAGGATAAACCCAAATTGGATCTTTACCTGGTAAAAGGCGCTCCCGAAAATACTTCAGCAGTTCTGATATGTCCGGGGGGTGGATACTGGAACCTGGCCATGGATCATGAAGGAGATCAGATTGCCCGTTGGTTTCAGGCACGTGGAGTCCATGCTTTCGTTTTAAGCTATCGCCTCGCCAAACATGGATATAAGCATCCCTCTATGCTGTATGATGCACAACGGGGCCTTAGATACCTCAGGGCTCATGCCGATACCTGGGGAATTGATAAGGAAAAAATCGGGATACTGGGATTTTCTGCAGGTGGACATCTTGCTTCTACTGCCTCTACGCATTTCGATTCAGGCGATGCAAATGCGACAGACCCTATAGATAAAGAACATTCCCGACCCAATTATGCAGTACTGGCTTATCCTGTGATTGCCTTTGGAGAAGATTTCACCCACAAAGGTTCACAGAGAAACCTGATCGGACAGGATCCTTCAGCAGAAATGATTGAATTGCTCTCAAACGAAAAACAGGTAAGCGCTGAAACTCCTCCAACTTTCCTGGTTCACACCAGCCAGGACAAAGCAGTTCCTCCGGAAAATAGCATTGTTTATTATCTGGCCCTGCAAAAAGCAGGAGTTCCGGCAGAGCTTCATATTTATCAGGAAGGTAGACATGGACTGGGAATGATAAATACCTCGAATCCTGTTTTTAATTCCTGGGCGGATCGACTGGAAGATTGGCTCCGTGTGCAGGGGGTGATTAAGTAAAGCAAGGCAGAACACAGAACAAGGAATGGAGAGCTTAGAAGTGTAGGTTTTTCCATTTCACCTACTTATCCATTCCTTGTTCCTTGTTCTTCATTTAGTTCGATTAAACAAATTGTCATTGCGAGCCTGTAATACAGGCGAAGCAATCTCCTTGACTCGAAAAGGCATTAGGGTTCAAGGGGATTGCTTCGCTCAAAATTTGAGCTCGCAATGACAATTGTATTGTGGGAGGCTAATTCCCTTTATCCTATCTCTATCCGACCTTTGCTTTCAATCGCCCGACAGATCGCATAAATGACCTGTATAAGCTGAAGCCATTCACTCAAACAGCCATGTCATTGCGAGTCGGAATCTCCGGCGAAGCAATCTCCTTGACTCAAAAAGGCATTAGGGTTCAAGGGGATTGCTTCGCTCAAAATTTGAGCTCGCAATGACAATTGTATTGTGGGAGGCTAATTCCCTTTATCCTATCTCTATCCTTCCTTTGCTTTCAATCGCGCGATAGATCGCATAAATGACCTGTATAAGCTGAAGCCATTCGCTCAAACAGCCATGTCATTGCGAGTCGGAATCTCCTGCGAAGCAATCTCCTTGACTCGAAAAGGCATTAGGGTTCAAGGGGATTGCTTCGCTCAAAATTTGAGCTCGCAATGACAATTGTATTGTGGGAGACTAATTCCCTTTATCCTATCTCTATCCGACCTTTGCTTTCAATCGCCCGGTAGATCGCATCAATTACCTGCATATCCCGAAGGCCTTCTGCTCCAGATACATTATTGGCTTTAGTACCATGAATGATACTATATGCGATCCCATCCATATGCAGGGCCTGTTGATTGACAGCCGGTAATTCGAGGGTTTTCTTATGGGTTTTCCCTCCTATTCCTCCATATCCGTACACAGGACTCAAATCTACATATCCATTTTCACAGGATAAGAAGAGGCGTTGGATATTGCTGGCATAGGTGGTACTGCAATTTGCTACGGCTCCACTTGGAAATTCCATTTGCCAGAAAATAGTTTCGTCAACCTGGGCAAATTTTACGGGATCAGTTTTGTATTCCTGCGCTGTGATTGCAATTGGTTCTTCGCCTGTACAATATCGAGCAGCCTGAATTACATAGATCCCCACATCCATCAAAGGGCCACCTCCTGCCAGTTCTTTGTTAAGTCTCCATTGAGTCGGATCGCCTATTTTAAATCCAAAACTTCCTTCGAATACTTTTACCTTTCCAAAATCTCCTTCCGTTCCTATACGGGCTGCTTCCAAATTGTAGGGTTCATAATGCAAGCGATAGCCTATGTAGAGATTCTGACCTGTCTTTTTTATTTCTCTGACCATTCTTTCCGCATCAGCTAAATTGGTGGCCATCGGTTTCTCCGAAATAACATCTTTACCGGCTTTTGCTGCTCGTATCGAATACTCCATGTGCATCGAATTGGGAAGAACGACATACACCAGGTCAATGTCTGGATTGTCTTTTATATCGTCAAAGTTGTCGTAGTTGTATATGTTCTTATCGGGGATATTATACTTGGCTTTCCACTTCTCTGCTTTTTCTGGTGTGCCGGTAACAATAGCTGCCAGGTAGCAGTTTTTGGTTTCCTGTAGGGCTGGAGCCAATTGATTGGTAGCATAATTTCCCAATCCTACCAGGGCTATCCCCAGTTTTTCTCCTGAGGCTTGTGCACAGGCATCCAGCGCACCCAGTCCTATCGTTGAGGTAGTAAGGGCAAAGGCTCCAAGGCCTCCTGCCAGTTTTTTAGTAAAATGTCTCCTATTGAGCGGTTCATTAGAATGCGGTTCCATATTTTTGAGCTTTATTATTTTTGGGAAAGAAATATTATTTTGCTGAAAGTTTGGGCTAAGACTCGCAAGATTTCGCAACCATAAGTTCGTCGTAATGAAAATATTCCAAAAGTTTGGTATTTACCTAATATCATGGATTTTTCTTGTACAAATTGCTTGCGGGCCCATTTATAGGCCCCCCGCTCCTCCGGAATCTCCGACTAATGAGCCCAATACACATCCGGAATTGGATTCTTCTATTGTGAAGAGCTGGATTTGGTCCGAATTAACCCTACCTGCTTATACCTGGCCCGATGGCATTGCCTTCGGAAACGGATTATTTGTAGATTTTGCTTTTGATGTAAATGGAGTAAAAATTGAGGGAGACAAATTGCGTTTTTTCCTGGATCCCATAAATCCTGCTCCTCCTGCTACCAATGATGGCAATTTTAATTATAGGAGTGAAATTCGGACAGCCCCCTGGCAAATCAATCATCCTTTAGGCTCGGAGCACTGGATAGGTTGGACCTTTACCTTTGAGCCCGATTATATTATTGATCCTAATTCTCCGATTACCATTTTTCAGAATCATCCGGGTGTAGTCGGTAGTTCCCCTATGGTAGAGTTAGAGATCGCTGGATTAAACCGCCCCAGACCCGCCAAAGGAGGGGAGATACAGGTTGTCAATCATGTGTTGAATACTCGCTTTGTTACAGATTTCAGTCCTCAGGCCGGACAGACATTTGAAATAGTTTTGCACATAGTTTTTGATGAGGGAGCAAATGGCCTCTTTCAAGTTTGGATCAATGGCGAATTGATCTATAATGAAGCAGAGCAAACCGTTTTTGATGAATATCCCTGGGGAGGAAATAATAAATGGGGCATTTATCATCACTCACATAGATACGATACGACAGAAGTAAATTCTTCTCTTGCTGCGGGAGCAGATAAAGTATCGGCTTACATGGGACCTTTGAAGCTATTGATAAGAGATAATTCGGCCCCCAATTACCGTAAAGATGCATTTGATATTGTTAAACCATAGGTAAGCCTCTATCATTCACTGATCCAAACTCGCTTTACTCCTCTTTGGTTCTCTGTTTCCAGATAGAGGAAATACAAACCCGGAGGCAAATCTTCGAATTGTAAGAGACTTTTGTGTGTCCCGGCAACAAAAGCTTCTGTCCATTCTTTCATCAACACTCCCTGAAGATTTCTAAGTTGAATCAGCACCTCTTCATCTTCTTCGAGAGAAAATGATACTGTAAGTTCTTCATTGAATGGATTTGGATATGGAAGAAAATCTGTCAATGCGGGAAATTCAGGGCTGCGAAAGCTTTCTTCAGTTATCCCCTCATTTTCCTCTTTCTCAAGTCTTAAGGGTACTACAGAAGTTACCTGACTCAGAGTTGTATTCAGGGGAATATATTCTCCAATCGAATTAAGAATCAGGGGATTTCGGGGAGTGATCTGAAGGCTTACATATCCCAGGATATCATTTTCCCCTGCAAGATCATCGACAACCACTATGATGCCCAGGGTTCCAATTTTTCCACTGCCTGTAGCTCCTTGTCCATCTATCCTACTCAGGGCAATATCCATTTGACGTTGACCACCCTCCGGACAATTCTGAAAATTGTTCCAATCATGGATGATCAGAGATTCTGCATTTCCCATCCACCCATTCTGCAAATTTAGGACAGGTTCCTGTGCAAGGGGAAGATTATAATCAAGCGCAAAAGACAATCCATAAAGATCAGGAACAGGCCCTCCATTTTGATCCAACTTGAGTTCATATTCGATTAGCGCTGTATCCTCAGAAAGAATGGTCGTTGACTCATGCTGTAAACTCAGGATAGCTCCATTAGGGGCACTGTTATTAATTTCTTCTGCAGGCATATAGGCATTTTGCCAGACTATTTGCCCATCGGTACTCAACTCTATCAGACCATCACCATTGGCATCTGCATGTTTGAAGTTTACATCTGCTGCCAGGCTATGATCATCTGGAAAAGACATCACCCAATTATCCGCAAGCTGCTCTTCCCATTGGGTACTTCTGTCATTTCGCATGCTGCCTTGAAAGCCCTCAAGCAGCCCCATAGTAAGGAAGTCCCTACTGTTCACTCTACCATCCGCATTAGCGTCTCCGGGCCATACACAATCTCCATTTAAATCAATCTGTACGGATGCATTGGCCACCTGATCACAGCCATTTTCTGCAATCAGGGTGTAGGTTCCACTTTCTCTGACTGTAAAGGTCTTTTCCCTTCCAAGTGTCTCTCCATTGCTATTAACCCATCTATACACCAGATCATCTGTACATGCATCCAGCACAAAAGCATTGGCGCACAAGGAGCGGTCAGGGCCCAGGTCTATCTCAAGGGGTTCTTTGACTTCTATGGTACGACTAAAAACATTGAAAGAGACTCGATTACTTGCAATCAGGGTCAATAAATAGGTGCCAGCTCTGTCAAAATGATAAGTCAGGTCTCTATCGGTACTGAGCAGGTCTCCATCCAATCGCCATTCAAAACTGGTCCCATTCATAGTCGCATTGGAAAAGGTATAGGTCTGATCTACGCAAATGGAAGGATCACCGGAAAAGGAAGCCAGGACTTTGGCTCCAAATACATGTATCCCTTTATGCGTTCCTACCCAGGTGTTTCCTTTATCATCCACAATCATGGCGTGAGGATGATCATCAGGGAGATGAGAATTACTTTTTTTGAAAACGGTCCAGGCATTCCCATTGTATTCTACCAGGCCTTTATCTGTACCTATCCAAACTTCTCCGTCTCCATCCACTCCTATCGAAAGAATCTTGTCATTGGGAAGTCCGGAATTGGATTTAGCATATTGGGTCCAGGAACTGCCGTTGAAGCTTGCTAATCCTTTATCTGTAGCAGCCCAAATAGTCTGGTCCGGGCCTACCGCTACTCCTATCAGTTTATCATGGGGCAAACCGGAATTTTTCTTATTGAAAATCGTCCATTCTTCCTGTTTATAATGGCCTATCCCTTTTTGTGTACTCACCCAAATGTTACCATCAGGATCTTTACCCAATGACTTTATTTTGTCATCCGGAAGGCCTGTTTTCTTATTATAATAGGTCCAGCTTCCATTTTCATATACTCCTATTCCCTTCTTCTCAGATCCCAACCATATTCGATTATCCTTATCTACCAAGATGCTTCGAACCTTATCATCAGGCAAGCCGGATTTTTGGGTGTAGGTGGTCCAGGAATTTCCGTCATAACTCAGAACGCCTTTCTTATCTGTAGCCACCCAGACAACTCCCTGTTTATCCACACCTACAGCCTTGATCTTATCCTCAGGTAAATCTGAGTTTTTCTTATTAAAGGTCTTGACTTCACAATCATCTTTTTTGAGCCGGATGAGTCCTTGATTCGTTGCCGCCCAAATGTATTCTCCCTCTTCTGCAAGTCCTTTGACATCAAATGAAGAAGAACTATTGTACCAATCCGTGCAAATCCGACTACTGAACTGAAGGGCACGATGCACATTCAATTTGCCAGAACTCACACACTTTCCATAGAGAGCCGGCAGCTGATCTACAGATGCCAGCAATATGTTTTTTAACTGATGATGATTAAGATCCGGGCCAAAGGACCAAATCAGGGCTAAGGTGCCTGTTACAAAGGGTGCCGCCATAGACGTCCCATCTTTATAGCCATATCCTCCATGGGGCAGGCTGCTGTAAATTTGAGATCCGGGAGCCATAAGGTCCACAGAATACAAACCGTAATTTGAAAAAGTACTTAATTCTCCCTGATTATCTCCTGCAGCTACTGAGACTATATTATCCAACTCATAACTGGCCGGGTAGACGGGCTTTGTATAATTGTTGCTGGCTTCATTTCCCGCAGCTGCAACTACTAATTTTTTGTCTCTGTCATGCTTTTCAATCTCCTCATACATGATTCTGCTAAAAGCATGGCTCCCATAGCTACTATTACTGATATCAACCCCCATTTTTCTGGCATATCTCATGGCTGGGAGAATAGAAGATAGAGCACCATCTCCATTTGCATCAAAAGCCTTCAAAGCCATGAGTTTCATGTTCCAGTTTACCCCTGCGATGCCCTTTCCATTATTCCCTTTTGCTCCCATGATACCCGCGATATGGGTCCCATGCCCATTGTCATCAAAAGGATTGTTGTCATTATTCACAAAGTCCCACCCCACCAGGTCATCGGTATAGCCATTTTGATCAGCATCTATTCCATCCAAATCTCCAGGGTCCAATACCCACTGGCCATTTATTCGTTCAATGGTTCTACCATCTCCATCACTATCCTCTGCCAGATTTTGCCAGATATTTTGATGTAAATCTTCGTGCCCAAAGTCAATGCCTGTATCAATGATGCCCGCAATTATGGCTTTCTCACCCGGATGCAAATTCCAGGCGGATAGAAGATCTATATTGCCATCATTTCCTGAAATCATATCAGCCGGCCATTGTTTCTCAAGTTCAGGATCATCAGGAATCCCATTGAGGATGCTATAGGCATAATTGGGTTCTATCCGCTTAATACCACTGAGTGCAGTCCATTGGTCCAGTTTTTCCTCAAGGGCTTTAGGTGAAGCATTATAAAAAGAAAAAGGGAGCTGCCAGACGGCATGTCTCCCTTTCAAATTGATACTTGTGAATATTTCTTTTATTTCCTTTTGTTGAGCGGCAGTGAGCTCTTCTTCTAATTCAATAATAATAGCCTGCTGATAGTACTCGCTATTTTGACTACGGGCAGCTTGAAATTCGAACAATAACAGGAGTAGAGCGCAAAGTGAAAGTGTACTTCTTCTTATCATAGTTCAGCTCTTAACACATTCATTCTCAGGAATACGATCGTATTTTCCCCAAATAAAATACAGGAGAGATTGTTTACTAGCAGTGCAATGATGTTCCTTGAGACAAGCTTTACAATCTAGAAGATGACGGGAATTCTATTGATTACAAATTTTATTGATTCTGATCCAAACAAATTTGACCAAGCCCTATATCTAATGAGTCAAACTTCTGATTTAAAAGCACTTACACTAATCTTTTTTTTACAAAGCACTTCCTTTTTGAGCACTATGAGAAGTAAGAAGTCTCTTTAACCATTGTTATTTAAAAGTAATACCATTATTCAAAATTTACAATTTCATAAATTCAAAGCACCCAAAATTCGGGTTCCAGTCCTATTTCCCGGGATTGATGCATTATTTCCTCTGCATAAGTGGGATTATTGATTATGATTAATTCAGGGTTTATCTCTTTGAGATCATCAGGTGCCACTACTTTGTGAGCGGATATAGGCATGAATTTTCCCTGGCGCATGGGATTTATATCAACCACACATTCTATCAATCCATTCAGTTTAAACATATTCAGAAAGGATACTCCTCTTGCACCAGCTCCCCACATAACTGTTCTTGTTTCCTTTGTAGAAATCTCATTGAGCCGAGCTATGCTTTCCGTTTGGATGCTTCCTACATACTTGTTGAATTCTTTGACCTGATCAACAAAAGACTGGATGCGCTTCTTATTTATGCTGGATTTATAGGCTTTATCCATATCTCTGGGCCGGGCTTCCAGCATTAAATACTCATCATTCCAACACAATCCTGTCGAACTAACTTCAAATCCGCATAACTCAAAAAGCAGGCTTAGCGAATCTTCTGTAAACCAGGATTTATGTTCGAATACAACATTCCAAAGGACCTTTTCTCCAAAGGTGTAATTGGCATTGGGCACCTCAAAATAGATGGTGCAGTCTTTATGATCTTCCAGGTTCTTTCTCAGCCTTTTCAGAAAACCCAGAGGATCTTTATTAACATTAAGAACATGTCTGCAAAAAATTATATCCGGCTTGATCAATGCATGTTTATCATCATAGTAATCCCGGATTATGATAGGATCCCAGTTTCCAATATTATCTTGCTCAACTACGTATCCCGGATCTATACCAACTCCCCAGGCTTTGGCTTTTCTGCAAATTTTCTTCAGAAAATATCCATCTCCACATCCAATCTCGAGGACAGGTTTTCCCCACAACTCATGTTTTTCAATAAGTTCTTCTGTGAGTTGGTCTATAAAGTTTGAGAAAAGCGGAGAGAAAGAAAGGGAAAAGTCATACTCATCAAAACCTACCTTTTTATCCTCATAACCGATATTTTCTACATAACCGCAATCCTCGCAAAGGATCAGTTCGATTCCACCCTGCGGAGCAGACTTTGCCCCGCTATGAGAATCATACATTACCCCATCCTGGGTAGGAACTTGAGCAAGGTGGAATACGCTTTCAATTGACCTACTTTGACAAAGTGAGCAACAGGAGTCGGGGTTTCTATTTTTCATAGTAAATAGAGCTAAATGTTATACCGCTCAGGGTGTATGTCGCTTGTATTTGTCCGGATTTGGATTTACCCAGGCTAAAATTTCTGTCTTCCTGACTCACCTAAATGGAAGCTCTTTTATTTTAGCGCTGGGTCAGACGGGGTATGGATGATAAATCTTTCATGGAACCCTCAGGATTCGGTCCTTTACAAGCAGAACCAAAAATTCTGCTCGCTATCGAAAACCTGAACGTCAATAAGAAATCTGTTGGTTATCATCTTATTTTTTGCCCCAAACTGTTAGTAAAAGTAGAGATTCAATTTTTCGAAAAAAATTACATATAATTCATTATTCTGAGTATATAAATTTAGATTAAATATCATTAGTAAATCATAATTTACTATTAATCAATTATTTATATATAATTTATTTTGCATTATTTTTTAATTTTTTATAGTCAATTTTCTTGATTAGTTTTAAAATGAGATGGAAAACACGAAACTCATACAGGTTTTACAGGCTTTGAGTCCCTTAGAAATGAAGAGGTTTGACAAATTTGTCCACTCTCCTTATTTCAACAGTCATGAAGACACTACGGCCTTATTTGAAGTCTTAAAAGATTACTATCCTACATTTGACCATCCCAAACTTGACCATCAAAAAATCTTCTCCCTTTTGTATCCGGGAAAAAAGTTTCAAGCCAACCAGATCTATACCCTTAATAAGTATTTGCTAAATCTTCTCATGGATTTTCTTTCTCAGGAGGAAGTAGATAATGAGTCTTTTCTATCCAAAGAGCTGGCATTGAAGCGGGCGCTCTATAAGAAACAGCTGCATAAATTCTTGCCTCGTTTGATTGAAAAAAGTGAGGAAATACTGGCAGATCATCCGTTTAGGAATGCGAACTATTTCAGAGAGCGTTACCGACTGGAGGAATTGAAAACGGAATATGTAGTAAACCTGAAAAACAGAAGTGTTGAAACCAGTTATAAACATGCAATGGAGCAGTTGGATGCTTATTATTTGGTGCAGAAACTGAGTTATGTATTTGCTTTACTGAACAGGCAAAGGGTTTTGGCGAATGAGGAAGATATTCAGCTCTTAGAAGAGATCATTTCCTTTTGTGAAAAGAAAGACCTGAGTGAATGGCCGGTAGTAGAGATTTATTTCCAAACCGTGATGATGCACCAGAGTCCCAATGGCAGTAATTATTTTAACAAAGTCAGAAAAGAATTACCCAAAAAGGCACATTGGTTTGAGAAGGAGGAATTGACTGCTTTATACACCAGCCTGATCAATTTCTGTACGCATCGATACAAACGGGGCAATATGGCATTTCTGCGATACATGTTCGATTTGTATAAAGAGATGCTGGAGCTGGACATCTTATTCAACGTCCCGCATGTAGCCTCTCTCTTCTATAAAAATGTAGTTACCCTGGGGCTGAAACTAAAGGAAGGAGAGTGGACAGAGCAGTTCATAAAAACCTACAAAGACCGTATTGATCCTCAGTATCGAAAGGGCGTTTTCAACTACAATATGGCCAATCTCCATTTCTTTAAAGGGGAGTATAGCAAATGTCTGAAATACCTTCAGCGTGTGGAGATAATCGATCCCTTCATCAAGCTTAATTATGACATGCTTTTGATGAAAACTTATTATGAATGTGGGGAAATAGAAGCCCTTTATTCCCTATGTGCAAGTTTCAGTGCCTACATACGAAGAAGTAATGCCCTTTCGGATAATAATAAACAAGCTTACCTCAATATGGCTAAATACATGCGAAGACTGGCCAAAGTGAAGTTTGTTAATAAACATAGGCTTCCGGCCTTGCGAGAAAGCTTCTATGAGGCCACTCTTTTGGTTGAGAGGGATTGGATAGCAGAAAAGATAGAAGAACTAAGCAAAAGTCTGAGAAGACGTTACAGGCCGGACTAGGAGTTTGCAGCTAAAATCGATTGGGTCATACGACTCGCCAGCTTTTCCAGGTCATAGCCCAGCTCCAAATTTGCTTTCAGTACTTTCGCCAACATCCCTTCCGGTAATTTATCAGCCCCCCAATAAGCTCCCAGGATAGCGCCCGTTACCGCAGCTGTCGTATCATTGTCCCTTCCATAATTTATCACAAAAGCGAGGGTTTGAACAAAATCAAACTCATTCATCAAAAGAGCTACATGATTTACGATAAAAATCTCTGATGGATGAAAAGGGTAACGCATGAGTTCCTGATCCAGCTTTTGATAAGCGGTACTCCACTGAGCATATTTGAGGGAATCTTCTTTTGTTTCCAGAGGAAGGGCCAGTTTGACTGGGATATCTCCCTCAAAAAATGATTTTACATCTATCTCTTTTGCTTCTCGCGCAATCCTCAATGCCTGTTGATAGACTTTATAGGAAGTTCGCCCTACCAGGCGACTCTTGAAATAGCCTTTAGGATCGGTTTTTCTGAGTAGGTGAATAATACTGTCCGGGCTGGCATCTGGCTTAAAGGCTTCTGCTACCATAGCAGCCGTAAGACCAGAGATATCCCTCCCATAGCCCAGATCAAACATATCGGCTTCATAGGTTTGTTGATAGGCCCAATCGGGATCACCGGGATAGTAGGCCCCTAAAATGGGAGCAAAGAGCATTCCTGCGCACACCATTTCTCCACCATAAAATTGACTCAAAGCTTCACTATATCCTTGAATATCTCCCTCTGCATAGGGCCTGGCAACTTTAATCCATTCTTTCAACCACTCTAAACGCCGCATCCCATCTTCGTAGGGTTCCAAATCGAGCCCCTCAGTATTTTTTAGCTTTTCCAGGCTTTTGCTGTAATGTTCGATCAAATGATCTGCAAATGCTTTGGCTCCCAATTCTGCCTGATGGTTTTTGACATTTGCTGAGGTTCCTGTCAAGAAATCAGCCAGCAATACTTTCCAGCGGGTATCATCCGTAGTGCTTCCTGCCTGCAAATTGAAATCCCAGATGCCTTCTGCCGATGGTTCTCTGACCATGTCATCCAGGCTATCAACATGCCCATATTCCAATTGAATATCCTGCCTGGCCCACATTTCTGTTGGAGCGCCCATAGCATCACCTATAGCAGAACCTGCCAACATGCCCAACATCTTGTCATAGAGTTGGTCCCGATCCATTTTCGAAAGTTTCATATCAACTTCTTTGGGGGTAGAAAGAGATGCATGTAAGCTACTTTCCGGTTTTTTGGCTTCGCAGGCCAGCAAAAGCAGGCTGAGAATAAGGAGAGACAAATATTTCATTGAAAAAGGACTTGGAACTTATTCTGATAAATATTTTTTATTCAAAATCTTCTCCTGAAAAGCAGCCATTTCACCCAAAGCTTTTTCTCTGGCTTCTTCACTGGCTCCTTTCCGAATCAATTCAGAATTGAAGCTTTCCAAATTGCCCAGGATTGTATTCTGGCTCGCAGAAGCATAATCCCTCATATTGCCTTTCAGATCAGGGTTTTGCACTTTCCATTGTTTGGCTGTCATACCGAAAACAATCTTATTGATCATATCAGCATTCTCAGCGTATATCCCTCCTCTTTTCTTTTCGGCCAGACTCCCTGAAACCTCCTGTATGGCGGCTGTTTGTATAGGATAATTGAGACGGGCAAGCTCACGACCTGCATTCCATTCCAGTTTCTGCCTCATCATCTCCTCGGATCGGAGCCGCTTGAATTCCTTGATGAGTCTATATTTGAATTCTGCATTTAACCAGGATCCATACTCAAAAGCGATGTCCACATGGGCAAATGTTCCTCCATATCTTCCCGCTTTCGATATAATACCAATAGCGCCTGTCATCTGAATATAGGCCTTTGCGGATAATGAAAATGAATTTTCAGGGGCTTCCTGTTTAATTACGTCCATTTGGGCGTAATTAAAATCCGGATTATTATCTCTTTCCCAAATAGCCAGAAAATTTAAGGTATTTCTATTCTTCAGCCAGTTGCGAATCCGATCTCTTGCATATTCTGAACTATCCCAATTAGACATATCTGTAAGGGAAATATAATCCTGCTGATTTACAGATTTTATACTTATCTCCTTTCCATCAATCTGAATTTTCTCTGCCATAATTTTTTCAAGAGAGCTTAATAGGTGGATAGACAAAATTAAGGGAAAGTATGAACAAGGAACAAGAAATGGAAAATTTAAGTGATGAAAGCGGGAGCTCCTACAAATGCCTCAAATACAATTCCGGATTATTCAAAAAATTTCGGGTGAGTATCACATGCTCGGTTTCATCATAAGGAACCTCCGAGATTTTTCCTTCTTTAAACTCAAAAATGCTAGCTCCGGGATAGGCCATAAGGATAGGTGAATGGGTAGCTATAATAAACTGAGCCTGCTTGTTTTCACACATTTCCTTGATCATGCTAATCAAGGCCAATTGCCGCTGAGGAGATAAGGGTGCTTCAGGTTCATCCAGGAGATATATACCCGGCTGGGTAAAACGGGCCTGAAAAAGTTTGAGGAAACTCTCTCCATGAGAATTTTCATCCAAATCCGCTCCATATCGATCCGTAATCGCCCGCTTCTGCCCCATAATTGCTCCCTTAGCCAATTGAAGTCCATAGCCCTCCAACTCCCCCTCCAGATCGGCAATGTCTCCTTCAAAGTCCTGCTGAAGCTGATTCAGCCTTTTGGTAAAACCGAAAAAATCTTCAGCTCGGAGGAAAAACCCTCTACGGGTTTTCTTCTTCCACCTAAATCGGATTTTCCTTCCTAAGCGTCTTGCTGGCCCCAGGCTGGCATCCTGACTCACATCACTGCTGCCAATGGCAGGCAAACCGATGCCTGCTGCCAGGCTTTCCAGCAAAGTAGATTTACCAGAGCCATTTTCTCCAATAAAAAAGCTTACCTGTTTGTGAAACTTCAATTCTCCCAGTTCCTGTATCAGGGGGAGGTCAAAAGGGAAACCCCTTTCCTCATGTTCTTTCAGGGAAATGGAGGAAAGAAAATTCATGATTATTTTTTGTTCATCAGAAGCACACCATTCCATCCCTCGGGAGTTCCTTCGATGAGGTGGCCTTTCGTTTGGGTGAGGTAAAATTTAGCAGCATTATCCTCTGGGAAATTTGTAAGCACTTCTTCAAAAGCCCTGCCCGCATATTTAAAATCTTTGGCAAAGTATGCTTCCAATCCTTCTTCAAATAGAATACGGGATTCTGCTTTTTGCTCAAAGACCATAGAATTTTCAGCATCATAGCAATCGTAAATCCCCAGGGCTTGCTGACGGCCTTTCACTTTCACTTTCCCAAGATAGCGGAAGGTATAGGATTCCGGTTCTTTAAGTTCTCTATAGGAAACTTCACTCAAAATGATAGAGGCACCGAATATCTTGGTCAATCCTTCCATGCGTGAAGCAGTATTTACGGTATCTGAAACTACTCCTATATCCATACGCTGCTCATCTCCTATTATACCAACCATCAAAGGACCATGATGTATACCGATCCCCATGCGTAGCTCCTGTATATCGAAACTATGGTTGGTCCGGTTAAATTCCAGAATTTCTTCCTGAATTTTTATCGCTGCCCGCAGGGTATTTTCACTGGAACTGAGTTGCAAGGTCTCTTCCATAAACAAAGCCATGATCCCATCTCCCAGAAACTGGTTCACAAAACCTCCATAACTTTCTATGATCGGCCCTACCCTACCTAAATAAGTATTGAGGAATTTGAAGGTTTCCTGTGGGCTAAGCTTTTCAGATAAGGTGGTATAATTCCGAATATCAGAAAAGAAGACGGTCGAATTTTGCTCTACCTGATCTCCCAGGGCTACTTCCGTGATATCTGTCCTTCCAAGTATCCTAAGAATATCGTAGGGCACAAAGCGGGAAGATGCTGCACTTACAATCTCTTCCAGCTTCAATTTATCTTCCAGGGCATCGCGTTTTTCTTTCTCCAGGAGGTTTCTTTTGGCTCCAAGCGCAACTGCAAAAAGACAAAGTTGCAAGATGATTCCTCCTCGAATCAGCTCCATGCTGGACAGGGTTTCTCTTATTTCTATTTGACCGATGGAAAGGAAAATTGAGAGGATATACAAAAGGACTCCCAGGATAAAGACAGAATTACCCATGAGGTAAAAACGTGCAGGTCTTAGACCCACCCGCATCATCTGTACGCCCCAATATAAAAGAGTTATTCCCAGCAACACAAACATGAGGATGTAGAGGAGTATGCCTAAAATAAAGAGGACACTCATCAAGCCATCTTCTGTACTGAGGGAGGTATCTCCCGTTTTTACAAACGTTCCTATTGCCAACATCAGAAAGATTGTCAGGCAGATAATGGTTCGTTCAAACCATCTGACAGGCGCACCCCAGGCGGGCAATTTCTCTTTGATATTTAAGTATGAAATCGAAAATCTCAGCAAACCTATGATCGCGAAAAGGACAAAGACTGCTGAGATGATAAATGCCATAGAGAGATTGAGGCGCAGGAGATGAAAATCTGTCTGGGCCGTAAAGAATACGACTCCTGTCAGCCCCAGGATGTACAAGACGTAATAGCCAAAGGTGTCATCCTTGGTAATCATGAAAAAGAGGAGAAAGAAGAGCAATTGTATACTCAGAATCCCCAAAAACAGGCCTACGGTAAATCTTTCGGTAAGATTGGCTTGCAACTCCTTTTGAAAATCTATGGCTTCAAAGTACAGCTGATCCGGTGTAAGATGCGCTTTATCATAATTGGTCATGGCCAGCAATACCAAAGCGCTATCTCCGGGATCAAGTCTTACAGAAAAATAATTGGGATGTACCGGAGCTTTCCATTCAGATCGATCCATCATTCGACCTGTCCTTTGTTCCTGTACTGATTTATCTGAATAAAGGGTATAAATATTTATACTGTCCCAGACGAGAAATTCTCCCCCGGCATTGAACCAGTATTCTTTCCATCCACTTGCATTGCTTTTGAGCGGAACCGCCATCCACCAGGTACTTTTCTGGCTGGGGTTGTAAAGAGAGTCATGGAGAGTATGTCCTTTAAATTCTCCCTGCACATAGGACATCAATACATCCGCATAGCTGAGATTGCTTTCAAGGTCCTCATAAAACTTAATAAAGGGGCGAACATTTTCCTGCGTAAGTTCCTGACTATAAGATTCAGTCAGAGAAATATATACCTCTTCCTGCGCCATGCTTTTGCCAGCAAGCAACATAAGGAACAGGAGCAGGATATATCGGGTAAATGTTCTATGCATTCTTTTATGCCAAAGGATGTTTCTTTGCGAAACTCATTCTCCACACCTTTGTTTATATATCTAGTTTCCATGATACATAAAAAGCCCAATGTTTGAAAATACAAAAGCAGGGGAAATGACCTAAGACAACTCATAGTCACTTTCCCTGCCTTTGTTTATTGTTTCCGTACTAGTTCCGGATACCGGGCAGTCCTGACGGTCCTGCTTCCTGTATCAGGAATTCTGGTGCATCCTTTACGCGGGGATATACTTCATTCAAAGTATTACCCTCATAAAGCCGCCCATTCTTCATAACGTATCTAACACTGTTCGTGTTACGAATATTTGTCAGGGGGTTCTTATCAAGGATGATAAGGTCGGCCAGTTTTCCTGCTTCCAGAGAACCCAGATCTTTCTCCAATCCTATTGCCCTTGCTCCCAAAATGGTTGCTGTTTTCAAGGCATTGTGGTTGCTGATTCCTCCGGAAGCCATTGCCCAAAGTTCCCAGTGATAACCCAGGCCTTGCAACTGACCATGTGAACCTACTCCTGATATTCCCCCAGCTTTCACCAGATCATTTACAAACTCAGAATGGCGGCTGAAAATATGTTCTTCGTCCATAAACCATCCTCCGCGTCGACGCGATTTTTGGTCCAATTCCTCCTTTGCGGTAAAATGCTTGAGCTTTTTATCTCCAGCTACATCTTCAGTCGCATAGAAATAGTTTTCTGCCCAGGGCCCTCCATAAGCCACCAATAAAGTCGGAGTATAAGCCGTTTGAGTTTCATTCATCAACTGCAATACATCCCCATAAATTGGATAGATCGGGAAGGAATGCTCATGCCCAGGATATCCATCCACGACCTGAGTCATATTGAGTTTGAAGTCCAAACCACCTTCTGTAGTTGGCATCAGGCCTTGCTCCTTAGCTGCCTGGATCACCCACTGTCTTTGCTGGCGATTTCCGACCAAATACATTTTAATAGTTTTGGTATTGTAGTATTCAGAATACTGCTTCAATACTTTTTTCGCATGCTTTAGGCTCTTGATGCGGTATGCCCAGAAACCTACGCCAGGTCCGGTAGAGTAAACCCTTGGACCAACCATGTCACCGGTTTCAACCATATCCGCATACGTCAATACATCTGTAGTTGCTGTCTGAGGGTCGCGGGTTGTGGTAACTCCATACGCCAAATTAGCAGCATAAATCCAAATCTGGTTTTTGTGAATACCCCAATTTGGCCACATATGAGCATGGGTATCCACAAAGCCCGGAACGATGGTTTTGCCGCGCATATTCATGACTTTGGTACCAGAAGGGGCTTTTACTGAACCGCTTTTACCCACTTTTTTGATACGCGCATTTTCAACCAGAATATCTCCACGCTCATAAATAAGGTCGCCATTCATGGTGATCAGACGAGCGCCTTTCAGGAGAATCTTCCCTTCCGGAACGTCCTTTTCAACAGTCACCTTAATTCTGATTTCTTTGGCTTTATATCCCTCATCTTCTTTTTTCTCTTCTTTCTTTTCGTCCTTTTTCTCTTCTTTTTTACCTTCTTTTGCCTCCTGAGCCTTCTTCTTGGCTTCTTCCTTCTTTTTCTTTTTCAACTCCTCTTTCACCCGTTTGGCTTCCGCTATATCATAAGAGAAATAGGCATTACCCAGAGAGTAATTGACTCTTTTTGCATCCGAACTCCAATGGGGGAATTCCCCACCCATATCTGTAGCCTTCATGGCTGGGAAGGCAGCAGCTTCGGGATTGGCTACATTGATTTCAGGTACGTCTTTCCCGACATATGGAATTGTTACGATATAGACTTCATTGTTGATTTTGGCCAGGGCGCGATCTCCTTCCGGAGCCATCGTTATAACAGAGGCTTTGGTAGGCTTTCTCTGAGGTTCTTTCTCCGAATCATTGTACATCAGACTCGGGATACCATGATTGTGATCATGTCCATTTTCGGGATTGAGAGCAGGGAAAGAGGTGATACCACTTACTTTGATGTGTATCTTTTCGTCCGTACCATCCCAACGGATAGAACTTAATCCTTTTTGACCATGAGAAAGGTAGATGCGCTCGTTTTTCTTTACAAAGTGAGGATTTGAGCGTCCATTAGAAGCCATGATCTTGCTAATATCTCCTCCATTTGCTGAGACCCAGGCCAGATTTCGAGAAGCACCAAAAGCAAAAGGCCCAATGGCATCTTTGAAGTTTTGGGCTGCTCCCATCAGAAAGACGATTCTATTGGAACGAGAATCCCAGGCAGGTTCTGTATAGATTCCTCCCTGATTAGTGATCTTTTGAGGATTTCCTCCTTCTACATTTATCTTATAAATATGCCCTTCTTCGCCTTCCCAGCTTACGAAAGCTAAATGTTTGCTATCGCTGTTCCAGCTAGGCATAGCTTCGGTAAAATTATTCTCGGTCAATCTTTTAGGCTCTCCTTCTGGATAATTCATCACATAAAGGCGATTGAGTACGGTAAAGGCCAGTTTCTTTCCATCCGGAGAGAGTTGAGGATTTCTAATCTGGGTAGCAATCATATCCTTTTCGTCAGAAATAGGATAGTCAAACCTTACTTCTGGTCCCAGGTCATAACTTTCATTTACTTCAAAGGGGATATTTTGAGCTTCTCCTCCATTTACTGGTACTTTCCAAATCTTTCCTCCATAGCTAGCTATTACAAATTTGCTGTCAGGGGTAAAAGACATCGCAGGATAAACCCCCAAAGGAGCGATAGATTCCTGCTCATCTCTTTGGACAGGATAAGCCAGCCAATCCTCTTCTCCTGTATCAAGATTTCTTTTTACCAGGCCTGTTTCCGTATTGTAGCGACTCCCGTATACCAGCCATTTTCCATCAGGAGAAAGGGTGGGTGCGAATGCAGAACCATATCTATTGGTCTGCTGAGCTATTTCTCCAGTCTCACGATCATAGGTTGCGAGTTGGTATTGGGGTAATTGGGCATTATACTGCCAGGCTCCTCTTCTTTGAGAGAACCAGATGTACCTTTCATCCGGACCAAAAGCTGGTTCGGAAACCTTGATTGCATCGGGCTTTTTGATCAACTGAACACCTTTACCTCCATCTTTATGATGCATGTAAAGTTTCCAGTTTCTTTGGCCATGAACCACTACGATGTAGTTTCCATCCGGGGTCCATTCCGCAGACTGCATGTGGTCTGTTTTTTCCTTGGTAATCTGAGTAGAATCTCCACTTTCCAGATTTTTGATCCAGATATTTTCATTTCCATCTCTATCGGAGGTGAAAACTATAGACTTACCATCCGGGCTAAACTTGGGATGGGTATCATAAGCCATTCCTTTGGTGACTCTTTTGGCTTTTCCTCCTTCCATAGGAAGAAGATAAATATCCCCCAAGAGGTCAAAGGTAATCTGTTTCCCATCCGGGCTTACATCCAAAGACATCCAGGTACCTTCGGTCGTATTCAATTGCATCGTACGTCCGGCTTCCAGACTCAGAGGTGTTTTGGGCTTTTTCTTTTTTGTGCTGTCTTTTTTCGCCTCCTGCGCAGACAAACTTCCCAGAAGGAAGCATAACAGGACAGCGACTAATGATTTGCTGAACAAGTTCATAGAAAGAGTTTTTGGAATATGTAATCGTAAATAATGCAGCAAGCTAAAATTTGGTAGGAATACAGAAAAAGAGGAAATCGACTTAATTAATCATTTGGTCGAATTTCCTCTTCTTCAAATAACAGGAGTTGCTCAGGACGCCTGTGCATACATGACAGATAAGCCCTGATTATCTCGCATCTCTTGCAGCGAGTGGCTTCTGAAGTATAGCGTTTTACCTGGCAGCTTTCACAGCCCGTACCTTTACGCACCTTCAGAAATTCTTTTCGGCTAAATTCTGATGAAAGGACTTCTTCCCAGTCGTTTCCATGCTTATCCGGAGAAAAGCAGCCACAACGAGGATATTCCTTTTCGTTCATTCGCCTTAAACATCACAGATCATCACTGCTTCCTTGAGGGAAACAAGGGGATCACTATGTTTGGGAATAAATTCCTGTGCCACATAACCCGTGTATCCTGTATCCAGGATCGCACGCATAATAGCAGGATAATAAAGCTCCTGGCTTTCATCGATTTCATTTCTTCCCGGAACTCCACCTGTATGATAGTGATCAAAATATTTATGGTATTTTTTGATGGTCGCTATCACATCTCCTTCCATGATCTGCATATGATAGATATCATAAAGGAGTTTGAAATGATCAGAACCTACTTTTTCAGTAAGGGCAACTCCCCAGGGAGTGAGATCGCACATATAATCCGGATGATTGACCTTGCTGTTCAATAGCTCCATGATGATGGTGATATTGTGCTTTTGGGCCAGTTTTACCACCGGTTCAAGGCCTACAGCACAATTCTCCAGGCCTTTTCCATCGGACATCCCATTTCTGTTTCCAGAGAAGCAAATAATCCTTTTCAAGCCTGCATCAGCAGCTTTGGGAATGAGTTCTTTAAACTCTTTTTGCAGCTGATCATGGTACTGAGGATCATTAAATCCGCGAGGAATTCCCAGCGAACTACCAAATGACATAGAGACTTCCAATCCTTGTTTTGTAGCGACTTCCCATTCCGGTGGATTGAGGAGATCAATCGCCTTCAGGCCCATTTCCTTGCAAGATTTCACAAGTTCTTCGAGCTCTATTTTGCTGTAGCACCAGCGACAAGCCGAATGATTGATGTTTCCTTTAATCTGGTAATTGCGAATTGTTTCTTCGTCGTAGCGGGGGTTCATTTTTGCCTGGGCTGCCCCGGCTCCCAGGGCCAAGCCACCGACCAGCATGGTCTTGATAGCTTTGCCGCGAGACATTTTATTGTCGGACATAGTAATAGTATTTTATAGATCGATTTTCTCAATATACTCAATTTGAGAAGGCTTTCTCAAATATCCTTTAGATCTCTCTGAGAATTAAGATAAGGGCACGACGGAGTTCTGCCTTTTCCATCAGATAATCCTTTTCCTCCATCAAATTCTGGGCATACAATCTCTCCAATTCAGATAAGCGTCCCTGGTGTAATATAAGCTCCATGGCTGTATCCTCATACACTTCCTGCTCTTCAAACAGTTTTTCTAACTTATCCATCACCTCTGCCAGTTTATCATCTCTGATCAAATCCAGCAAATCACTTTTATCAACTCCTTTTGATTCCTCTTCCCCGAGTTCAGCAATTTCAGATCGTATGATGCCCAAAAACTTTTTAAAGTATGTTTTCCTTCCTACTTCACGATATACCTTAAACTTCTCCAGTTCTTTTTCTCGTTCTGCCTTGAGCCAATCCAAAAGTTCTTCAGACGAATAATGTTCCTTTCGCCTGACATAATCCTCGAGCCATTGTTGAAGGAACTCTGAATAATTAGGATTTTTCACCATAAACCCCTCTTCATTCAGACTAATCAACATATGATAAGAAAGGTCTTTATCCAGCTCAGTGGCCAGTTCCTGCAAGCTTCTCAGTTTGTCGATACAGGTAGATGAAAGGATGTGACTCAGTTCTTCCATAAGGTTGTGATATTTTCGCTAGCTGAAGCTTTTCCCCAAAATAGTAAAACTGAAGAAGAGGAGAAAAATTGTAGGCTTGAGGGAAGAAAGAGAGGAGTAATGAGCTATGAAAACAACTTGCGGACCACCTCTTCTTTGAAACTTCCACCAATTGGCAAGAGGATTTCCCCTATATGTAGCTGATTCCCTTCAAGGGCATTGACCTGATCATTGGCTACCAAATAGGATTTATGGATGCGGGTAAATTTTTCACCCGGCAATACCTCTTCCAGTTTTTTAAGCGAATTCAGTGCCATGAGTTTGTGATCTTTGAGGTGATAGGTTACATACTCCCTCATGGATTGGACATATAGGATGTCCTTATGCCAGAGTTTGTGAACCTTGTGATCTGCATGGACGAGGAGATAGGCCTCTTCGGATGGGTTTTCTTTCTTATGTTCCGCTTGTTTAGAAGTCTTCCTGAAATGATATTTCTCTCTGGCTTTTGCCAATGCCTGTAAAAATCTCTGAAAGGAGAAGGGTTTGTGGAGATAGTCAAGTGCATTCAGATTAAAGGCATCCAGGGCATGTTCGGAATAAGCCGTAGTAAAAATGATCATGGGCTTTTCAGCTAGAATATTCAGGAAGTCCAGCCCATTCAGTTCGGGCATCTGGATATCCAGAAAAATCAAATCCACTTTTTCCCTGCTCATCAAATCCAAAGCCTCCAGGGGATTTTTACACTTGGCAAGCAGTTCCAGGTCCGGGAGCCGTTGAATGAAATTCTCCAGCAGGGCCCTTGCCAATTCTTCGTCATCTATTACTAAACACTTCATGTAGGTTAAGCCAAATCAGTTAGTATATGCGTAGTGCGACCGATAGGGAGCATTATTGCATATACATTGTTGTAAGCAGTTATCTTTTAATTAACTTGAAGGTTGTCTGATTGGTATTGTTTAGGATGGTCAAATAGTATATCCCTGAGTTTATTTCAGGTATTTTTACAGTACCTAAACATTTTCCTTCAATAACATTTCGCCCTAAGAAGTCATAAATGATGAAGTATTCATTACCATGCAGATTCTCAACGAAAATTTCATCTGAGAACGGATTCGGGTAAATTTTATACCCTTTTTCGAAGAGGTTCTCTTCAATACTTGTCAAAGAAGTGCAGGAAATAACATCAATTTCGCTGTATAAATTTGGGTCTTGGTTTGGATCTTCGACCGTGTTAGCCATCATTGAAATTTTAACAATTTCATCACTTGTAGAAAAACAAAGTTGGTGAAAGTTGTCGTTGTCATTTATATCTGCTATCGAAATAGGTACATGCGGTATTAGAACTCCAGAACTGTCAGAATAGCCAATATAGTACTGAAATAAGTCAGATTCGGTATCACCACTTATATACGGTGTAATGCCACCATTCCAAGCAACTTGAATCGTTTGTGTTCCTGAATTACATTCATTCAGATTGCCATTAATTCTTTGGGCAAAGAATAAACTTGGTCCATCATCAAGCGGAATAACATTCGTGGTAATGATTCCGTTTAGGTTTATGATTTCTGAACAAGCGGACTCTCCGGATAAAGTATCAGTTGTAAATAAATCCCCTACAACTCTAACTTCAACCGGTGGATTGGTAACAGCGGTACCAAATTCACCTATCAGAAGCACAGTTCGATTTTCTCCGTTTTCATTAGCTGGGGCCAAAGAAACACAAATAGGGGTATGTATATTTCCAAGGCTATCTAAAACTTCAAAATCAGTTTCCGATAAACTGGATGCATCTAATGGGAATTTAAAATTAACAGGCATACCATCTAGCAGGCTTCCTGGTTGATTACATAATAAACTTGGTAGTCCATTATCAAGTCCAAAAAAAGCCGACACAAGCGTATCTTGTGATTTGGCCGGTATAATAAATATTAAAATTGTTACTACTGAAAGTAAGATTTTTCTAATCATATTTTTGTCTCTCTTAATTGCTTACAATAATTTCTAATTGTACCCTGAATTCATCATCACTTTCCAGAATATCGAGCTGATGCCTTTGTGGGTAATACAATTCCAGTCTTCGTTTCACATTTACCAGACCTATTCCTCCTTGCCTATCCTTGCTGATTGCTTCCTGAGGTCGACTATTACTCAGACTAAAATGTATGCGCCCATTTTCCTCTTCCAAACGCAATCGAATCCATCCTTTATCCAGTTGCTCGATCTTGCTGTGTTTAAAGGCATTTTCTATAAAAGGCACAAATAGCAAGGGTGTAATCATCAAATGAGGAGAAATTTCTGAAAAAGAAGTTTTCACATTCAATCCCTTACTATCCTTCAGCATATTTAGACCAATCAGATTGCGGATATATTCCACCTCTTTTTGCAAAGGCACTTGTTCAGCATTACACTCATAAAGCACATAGCGCAACATATCCGAAAGCTTGAGGAGATTTTCAGAGGTATTTTCAGATTTAAGGATGGAAAGGCTATAAATGTTGTTGAGGGCATTGAAAAGGAAATGCGGATTGATCTGGCTTTTGAGAAATTTCATTTCCGCATCCAGTTTTTCATGCTGTAGATTCAGGGCTCTTTGACTTTGGATATGGGCGAAAGTAGCCATTTCATAGAGGGCACTTCCTATCAAACAGATCAATAATGGTATTGATCGGCCAACATATGGAAAGATTTTGAAGAACCTGCCTCTGGGCCAGAAGCCTCCTTTATGTGGGGGTCGCTCTCCGAAAGGCATGCCGCGCATGTCAAACACATTCACCCAGAATTCATGAGAAAGCACAGAAATAATAGCCAATAGAAGAAAGCTCAGGAATATGTATTTAGCATATTTTTTAGGGAAAAGGTATTTGGGGATAAGATAGCCAACATTGATTCCAGCAATTATTGCTGATGCCAGTGACAGCACAATACTGTTTCTAATAAACATGGAGCCATTTCCTCCCATCCATGCCCAACCAATGACGGGTAAGCTCACCCATATAACACTCCAGAAGAGCATCTGAAGGCCTATCCTTTTCTTATTGATCCCAACTTCATTCATAATCAAATCTATCCAAATCCCTTCCGCTGGACAAGAAATATCAATCAGTAAGCTTTCAGGCTCAATGAAAAAGCTTTCTAGCTCAATGAAGCTGTTTTAGACCTCCATTTGCCCTAGGTTGATTTTTTCCCGGCTTTCATTGAAAAAGTTTGCTGCCTCCCTCCTATTCTTCCAGTTTTAGACCAGAAATGCACCGGGACACGTCATCTAACCACAAAATCCTACACTATGGAGGTTTCGCGCTGCATACGATACTGCATCATTTTTTCCCTTTTCTATTTAAGTTTTCATACCCTAAGCTTTTCCCAAAGTCTTCATGAATTGAAGGTCAAGGGTCAGTTTTATGATCGACCGCTTCAGGCCGCCTTGATTCACCTCGAGATTGGCTATAAACTCGATTTTGAATTTAAAAAAGAAGAGCTGGAAGAGTTTCGGGTAAACGTGGCCTTTGGGAAGCGACCCCTTCCGGAAGCCATGAAATTGCTACTTACAGGCACAGGTCTCGATTTTGAACTGGCAGAACCCAATTTGGTCAGAATCTTTAAACGAACAGGCAAAGTAGTTCCCAAAGCCCTGAGTGCAGCAAGTCGATTCAACATCACAGTAGAAGGTACGATCAAGGATGGCGATAGCGGGGAAACCCTGCCCTATGCAAATGTTCGTTTGGCCGGAAGCAAGATAGGCACTACCTCCAATGTGGATGGTTATTTCAGCCTCTTTAATGTGCCTTCAGATACTTCTTTATTAGAGATAAAGTATCTCGGCTATCAAAATCTTTCTTTTCGATTGAGTCCAGAGATGGATTTAGCAAATCTGAACATCTTCCTGGAGGATTTTGATGTAGAACTGGAAGAGGTATTGATCCTCTCGGAAAGGGAGGAACAATTGATGGAAGCTTCCACGGGGATTAGTACGATTAGCGTTTCCCCGGCACAACTTGCTACACTTCCTAGTTTTGGAGAGAAAGATATTTTCCGATCTCTACAATTATTGCCAGGAGTAAGTGGCAGCAATGAGAGTTCCTCGGGCTTATTTGTCAGAGGGGGTACGCCCGATCAGAATCTGGTATTATTTGATGGCTTTACGGTCTATCATGTGGACCATTTGTTCGGATTTTTTAGTGCTTTCAATACAGAAGCGATCAAAGATGTGCAATTGTATAAAGGAGGCTTCGAAGCCAAGTATGGCGGCAGGATTTCCAGTGTAGTCGATTTGACGGGAAAGAATGGGAATACCGAGCGTTTCAATGCAGGTTTCGGAGCCAGTTTGGTGAGTGTAAATGCTTTCGTTGAAAGTCCTTTTGCCAATGGAAAAGGCTCCTTTATGGTGGCAGGTCGTCGATCCTTCCAAAGTAGTTTTTACAACAATCTTTTTGATTCGTTCACAGAAAGCTCCGGGACTGAGCAGGGGTCGCCCGGAGGCCTGGGAGGAAGGTTTGGGCAAGTCGAGGTCCAGCCTAACTCCTACTTTTATGACCTCAATGCGAAAGTTACTTATCGTCCGAATCCCAAAGATGTTATTTCTCTTAGTTTCTACAATGGGCAAGACAATCTGGACAATTCTCGAAACCTGGATAACAATTCTTTAGGCGGAAGAGGACCTTTTGGAGGAGGGAATGCCAATTTCACTTTCAACAGCAATAATACTGACCTGACCAATTGGGGAAACTGGGGAAGTAGCCTGAAATGGTCGAGAAAGTGGAACGAGAAATTTTATAGCAAAGCCAATCTTTCCTACTCCAATTACTATAGCGAAAGGGATAGAAGAAATGAGACCAGCATTACACGGGAAGATACGACCATAGAACGCAGCAATGGTTCTTATGAGTTCAACGATTTGAGAGACCTGACTTTTAAGTTGGATAATGAATGGAAAATTAGCCAAGAAAATCAGTTGGATTTCGGATTGCAAAGCACTTACAATGATATCAAATATCAGTTTACCCAAAATGACTCTATAAGTCTCCTGGATCGGGAGGATATTGGAGCCACAAATGCTCTTTATCTTCAGGATCGGCACCTCTTTTTTGATAAGCTTTTGCTGAAAGGAGGCTTACGACTTTCGCACTATGGAGTAAATGATCAATGGTATTTTGAGCCCAGAGCCAGTCTTTCCTATGCTCTGAGCAATAAACTTAAATTAAAAGCGGCCTGGGGACAGTATTATCAGTTTGCTACCCGCATCGTCCGGGAAGATATCCAGCAAGGAAGCCGTGATTTTTGGCTGCTGGCTGACGGAAATCGGGTGCCTGTGAGTTCTGCAGAGCATTATATCGCGGGTCTGAGTTATGAAACGAATACTTGGCTATTCGATGTTGAGGCATATTATAAAAACCTGGATGGCCTTTCAGAATATACCACCCGACTTAGCAGAAGTGGATTTGGGCCTAATCAGAGCCTGGATTATCAGGAACTCTTTTATCAGGGAACAGGGATAGCCAAAGGAATAGAATTTTTGGTACAGAAAAAGGTGGGGAAATTCACAGGTTGGTTGAGCTATACCCTTGGAGAAGTGCTTTATGATTTTCCCGCTTTCGGAGATGAGCCTTTCAACGCCAATCAGGACCAAACCCACGAATTGAAGCTGGTAGGTAGCTTTAAAGTTCGAAACTGGACCTTTGGAAGTAGCTTTATTTATGCTACAGGCCGACCTTATACCGCTCCCACCGGTTTTTACGAAGTCAGCTTATTAGATGGTAGTACAGCCGATTTCTTTGAGGTAAGTGATAAGAATGCCCTTCGCTTTCCCGATTATCATCGCCTGGACCTTTCAGCTACTTATGAATTCAAATTGGGACAAAGCCCTTCAAGCTTTGGGGTGTCCATTTTCAATCTCTACGACAGACGCAATGTTTGGTACAAAGAATATGAAGTGATAGAAGGTGAACTCATAGAAACCGATATCTCTCTACTTTCCCTTACCCCCAGCTTTTTCTTTACCTGGAAACTTAGATAATCCTCATGAAAAATCTTATCATATTTATCCTCCCTCTCCTTTTATTCAATCTCTCCTGTGAACAGGAAAGCCTGAATAATTACGAAACCGAAACTGCGGTAGTTTCAGGGTACATCTATGCAGGTTACCCCGTTGATTCCATCCGAATCACCCAATCTATCTCTTATTCCCAGTCAGATAGTAGTATAATCAGCCTGGATGAGCTCTCCCCTAGCCTATCGGATGCTAATAATAGCTGGGAATTGCTTTCGATAGGCAATGGATACTATCATAACCCTGATATTATCGTTTTAAGCGAAAACAGCTATCAACTCAAATTTGAACATAAAGGAAATGAAGTATCCGCAATTACTTATGTACCCCAGGCCCGGGCAGCTAATCTTTCCACTTTAGCAATAGAAATGGATAGAATTGAAAGTGGGGGATTTCCGGGGAATTTGGGAGAACAAGCCGATCCAATTGAGATCAGTTGGGATAATTCAGAAGGGGATTACTACTATGTGCTTATTGAAAACATTGAGGATGATCCTCGTTATATCAATGAATTTTTGCGTGAAAGATTAGAAGAGAGTGGAGAGTTGAGGCGTTTCCAACGAATCACTGAGCCTGAAATCACGGATTTCTACGCCATCAATCCGATGCGTGAACTCCAGCAATTCGGGACCCATCGCGTGATCGTTTTTAGGGTAAATCCCGAATATGCAGCTTTGTATCAGTCTTCTTCCAATAGTACCCTGACAATCAGTGAACCGCCCAGTAATGTCAATAATGGACTTGGCATTTTCTCGGGCTTGAGCTCTGATACTTTATACTTTGAGGTAAATGAACGCTAAGATATTGTCAAGGGAAAAGCTGGTCTTCATTCGGATTTAGCCGAAATGAACTAGAACTTTCGATAGCTCGATTCTTCAAAAACAACTTCCAATTCCTGATCAGGCCTTTGGTACAATACTCCGTCTTCCCCAACCACTTCGAGGGTATGGGGAATTGCCATTTGTGGAGCACGGACTTCTTCCAGAAACTTCTCACGCACTTGAACAGGAAGCTCTTTCAGATGTTTTCGATAAACTTCTGATTTTTCCAGCGCAACATTGATCCATTTTTTCGCAGCCCAGGTATAAAGCATATAACAGACATCAATCAGTCTTCCAATGACGATTCCCCACCAGACCCCGATAGATCCCATTTCTAATGGGAAAGCCAGGAGCCAGGCAAAGAGCAGGGTACAGGCATTGCGGCCAATGAGGGTGGATATCATGGCAGGAGTCGTATGTCCGGTTCCTCGCAAGGCGCCAGTGATTATGATAGATGCGGCTGTAACTGGTAGGAATATCAAATTGGTATGAAAGTATCCGAGACTTCCTTTGAGCACAGCGGGATTTGCTGAGGGATCAAAAATGAGAATAATTTCTTCTGCAAAGATTATCATGGGGGTAACCAAAATCAGCATGAGCAAAACCCCAAGAACAATCATCAATTTTCCGATATAATTTGCTTCTTCTATTTGCCACTTCCCTAAAGCTCGCCCAACTAAGCTTGTGCTGGCAACATTAAGCCCAACAACCGGCATAGTAGCCAAACTAGCCACCTGATAGCCGATGGTCAAGGCTGCGGCTCCAAAAGTTCCGAGTTCGGTAGCAGTCAAAAGAAAGATAACCATGAGGGTAGCACTGTGCCGAAAAACCCCTTGTATGCCCGAAGGAACCCCTATGCTTAAAATATCTTTGATCATAGACCAATCCGGCCACCAACTCCCCGGCAGGATATGGATCACGTTTTTGCCGCTATGGAAAATGACGATGGCTGCTATGGTAGAAAGTCCTCTAGCTGCCAGCGTTCCATAAGCTGCTCCTACTACTCCATATGCTGGAATCATTCCCCAGCCAAAAATGAAGATATAATTGAAAAAGATATTGAGTACCACCATCACAGCTGTCAACATCAAGGGAGTCAAGGTGTCTCCGGCGCCTTGCATAAGTCTGTTAACAATGAGGTTCAGCACCAAAAAGGGCGCCCCCAGGAAAAGAACCTGCAAGTAGATGGTTCCCAGCGCAACGACTTCTTCATTATCTCCCTGATCTATAAATTCCATCATGGGGCCAGCACTCAGCCCTCCTATCAACATGATAATGCCCGAAAGCATCAATCCTGAAACAATACTCTGACGGGTAATTCTACTCATTCGTTTCTTGTCCCGTCCGCCCCTGGCCTGTGCAACCAAACTCATCGCCCCCCCTGAGACAGAGAGGAAAAGAATGAGCAACAACATGCGAATTGTATTTCCCATGCCAACAGCTGCGATAGGTACAGGTCCCAATTGACCAACCATAAAGGTATCGACAACGGTTACAGATGTCTGAAGGAGATTGGAAAGAAGCACAGGCAAAGCCAGAACCCAAATCTTAGACATGAGTTTTTTATCAGGAAGCTTATGTAACAAAGGCTTTACCAAAGGTCTTCAAAGAGAATAGAGGAAGCGCAAGTTGGGAAAAAAGGGGCAAAGATTACCCTGATAATTAACTTAATACGACCTTTTTCGAAAAAAAATCTGTGTTCTGAAATCCACTTTCTGCAAAGGCCTCGTAAGTAAGGGCGAATCAGAAAAAAAATATCACAACAAATTTTGCTTTTTATGAAAAACTGGAAGATCAATCTTCAAGCAAGCTCCCTTATTGCCCTTGTTTTCCTATTAATTGCAGCAGACCATATCGATGCTCCTGCAGTATCAGGTGGCAGTGCTGACATTACAGATTTTTATGCCTTTCAGGGAGAAAACACAGAAAACCTCGTTTTTGTAGCGAATCTTCAGGGGCTGATGAGCCCAACGGAAAGTGCTGCTGCCAGCTTTGACGAAGGCGTATTGGTGGAGTTCAATATTGACACCAATGCCGATGCTGTCGAAGATCTGGTAATTCAAGCCATTCCCCGTGATGGAAAGATGTATTTCTTTGGGCCGGAAGCTCCGACGAGTCCCGGAACCAGCAGTAGCATCCTGACTTCAGCCAGTCAGTATGTAGTTGACATTTCATCTTATGGGCAGGAAGCCATAATCGCAACTGAAGCTGGCGTAAGTGTATTCGCAGGTCCCAGAGATGATCCTTTCTTCATGGATTTTGCTCAGTATGGGGAAGTCATTTCAGGAAATGCGGCTGGATTTAATGATCCCGGTGCAGACAGCTTCGCAGGAACCAATGTCATGAGCATTGCTATTGAAGTTCCTAAAAGTCAAGTAGGTGGCTCCGGTACAATCAATACCTGGGTGGAGTCAAAAAGACTGCAGTAAGCCTAACCCATTCATCATTCTTTAATCAACAATTTTTAAACAGAAACATGAAATTCATCAAAATAATAGCATTCCTGGCCCTGGCACTTTCATTCTTTATTGCCTGTGAGGAAGAACCTATGGAACCAGCAGGTCCTGATTTCAGCGGAACCTATGAAATGCAAGACCAAATGGGAAGACCCGCTATAAATACGGTCTTTATCCCAAGCGCTATGAAGGATACTTATAATACAACGGTTCCTTCCCAACAAGCAGCAGCTTTTAAAAGCACCATCCAAACAGGCCTGGAAACGCTGAGTCCGGCATATGCGAATCCCGGTGATGCAAATGCTCTCGGACTGGATTCAGATGATTTCTCAGGCCTTTTGGCTACAGATGTCTTGAACGTCTCTCTGGATGGAACAACCACTTTCTTTGATGGAACAAATGTACTGACAGGTCGTGCCCTGGCAGATGATGTGATCACAGTGGAGCTTTTATTGATCTTTGGCGGCGAGGATTTTGGAGAAAATCCCACTCTCTCTGATGATCATGTTGATGCCAATGATAAGGCATTCCTGACTTCATTCCCTTACCTGGCTAGTCCCTGGTAAGCTAACACAAACAAAAGCGTTGGCTTCGGCCTTCGCTTTTGCCTTTCTCTTCATCAGTCAATCATTCTCATACCTATGCGCTATTCAATTTACATTCTTGCCTCCCTCCTACTCCTCTTTTCCGCTTGTCAGAAGAAATCTGAGCATTTTAGCCTACATACTGCGGAATACGACAGCTTCCTTCAATATCAAGCAGAAGAAGAACGGAAAAATATGGAAGCTAATTTTGAATTCTGGCAAAGCAAATATGAAAAGAACCCCAATCAGTATCCCTATTTGCAAAAAATGGCCAGTGTAAAATCCGAACTTTTCACCTTAGAGCGGGATATTTCAGATTTAAAGGATGCTGAGAGGTTTTTACTTAAAGCAGTCGATCAAAGTCATGGTCAAAATTCTGCCATCCTCAGATCTTTAGCCCACAATTACATTTCGCAACACAGATTTAAAGAATCCTTAGACTTACTGATAAAAGCAGAAAAAATCGGAGATAAATTATTTGCCACACATTCAATGTTATTTGATGTGTATATGGAGTTGGGTAATGAGGAGAAAGCAGCTAGCTATTTAAACCGCATAGCCCAGGAGCAAAATTTTGATTACCTCATTCGTATGGCGAAATGGCAGGACCATAAAGGAAATCTGGAAACAGCCATTGATTATATGGAAAAAGCCCTGGATTTGGCTGAAAGAGACCGAAATCAGACACAATTAAGCTGGACTTACAGCAATTTAGGAGATTTCTATGGGCATGCCGGGGAAATTGAGCAGGCGTATAAACATTACCTCAAGGCTCTTGAATTGAATCCTTCCGACGCTTATTCGAAAAAAGGAATCGCCTGGATCGCCTATTCCCATGAGAAAAACAGCCAGGAAGCATTGCGAATTATAGAAATTCTACAAAAACGATCTCAGTCTCCGGATTTATGGGAGCTAAAAAGAGAAATTGCAGAATTTGAAGGAAAATTTGCTGAGAGCAAAGAAGCACAAGAAGCCTTTCTGAAAGAAATCCAAAGAGAGGAGTTTGGAAGCATGTATAATACATATCAGATTGGCTTACTCGCTGAAGAAGAAGCGGAAGTAGAAAAAGCCCTGAAAATTGCAGAGCAGGAATTGGAAAATCGCCCCAGTCCACAATCTCATAGCCTAAAAGCCTGGGCCCTTTTTAAATCTGGAAATACAGAAGTTGCCTTTCAGCTTATGAAAGAAAAAGTAGAAGGGAAATGCTTTGAACCAGATGTTTTGTTTCAGATGGCTGAGGTGTATAAGGCGAAAGATGAGAATATCGATGAACTAAAAGCTGAATTGCTCAGCAGCAGTTTTGAGCTGGGGCCGCTGATGATAGAGAAAGTGAAGAAGCTTTGAGATCATACAACAAGCTTGTCATTGCGAGCTGGAATTTCCGGCGAAGCAATCTCCTTGACTCCTGATTGTTTTATGGAGTTAAGGGGATTGCTTCGCCTTTGTTAAAGGCTCGCAATGACAGGGCTGTTTGAGACTATTAGCTCTTCAGAAAAACCTTCGGATCCATGTATCTCGAAATCGCCAGCGTAACCAAAGCAATAGCTGACATCATCCATCCCCCATCCTCAGCAAGGGTATGCGAAGTGAAGGCCAAAGATGCATCGAAAAAGAATCCAGCATAGGCCCATTCCTTTAGCATATCTGATTTTTTAGTCAATATCGCCGTAACCCCCAGCAATTTGGCCACTGCCAGCGGATAAACAATCCAGGTTGGAAAGCCAAATTTGGTAAAGAAGCCAGCCATAGTCTCGTAATTGGCGAAATACATGACTCCAGAAAAAGTGAAAATCAGACACATAATGCAAGTAGCGGCCCAGTAGATAATCTTATTTCGATCCATAGCGTTATTGAGTAGGTTGGAGTTTAAACATCGAATTTACAAAGGCAATAAAGGGTCTGCAATAAATTTTTTCTTTAATTGAAGCTCCTCTTAATACCCATCAGCATGGAAAAAATTGTCCTCATCACAGGTGCCAGTCGAGGAATTGGAGCTGCCACTGCCAAATTGCTTGCCAGAGCAGGATTTAAGATTTGCATCAATTATAAATTGAATAAAAGTGCAGCTCAGGAAGTCGCCAGGGAAATCCAGGATGCAGGAGAATCGGCCTTTTGTATACAGGCAGATGTTTCCGAAGAGGAGGAAGTTTTAAGGCTATTTGAGCAAATAGATGTAGAAGGGGGAGAATTAAGAGGTCTGGTGAATAATGCTGGTATTCTGTTTAAAGCCATGCCTGTAGTTGAAATGTCCGCAGAAAGATGGGAAAAAGTATTTAAAACCAATATGCTCAGCACCTTTCTATGTAGTAGAGAGGCCTTAAAGCGAATGAAATCAGGGGCATCCATTGTAAATGTCTCTTCAATTGCTGCTCGTTTGGGAGCGGCTTTCGAATATGTAGACTATGCGGCCAGCAAGGGAGCGATGGACACCTTTACCAAAGGTTTGGCAAATGAGGTAGCGGCTCAGAATATCAGAGTAAATGCTGTAAGGCCGGGTTTGATCTATACAGATATCCATAAGGATAGTGGAAATCCCGATCGGGTAAATGAACTCTCCAAATTCCTTCCGATGAAAAGAGGGGGAACTCCTGAAGAAGTAGCTGAAAGCATCGCCTGGTTATTGTCTGAAAAAGCCTCTTTTGTAACGGGTAGCATCATCGATATAGGCGGGGGTAGATAATTGCCCTGAATTTCTCGTAATTTAGAGTTAAAGGCTCTCCTGAGCTTTTCAACTTCCAAATTACTATTACTATGCAATCGATGGCTTCCTTCCTTCGAATCCTGATCTGTATTTTGATCACTTCTTCCCTTAACAATTCTTTCGCCCAAACAACTCTCAGCCTCGAATCCCTTCTGGCAGCACCTTTCCCCACAAATCTGGTTTACAGTCCCAATGGAGAAAAAATTGCCTGGGTATACAATGAAAAAGGTGTAAGGAATATCTGGATCTCCTCTGGAACAGATGATGCGGGAAAACAATTGACGAATTATACCCTCGATAATGGAGAAACCCTCTATGGACTTCAATTTAGTGCTGATGCTAAGTTCATAATCTATGTAAAAGGTGATGGACCTAATCGACAAGGAGAAATTCCCAATCCTACCAGTCAAGCAGATGGGGCAAAACGAGAAATTTGGAAAATCTCCACCAAAGATGGGAAAACACAGAAAATCAATGAAGGCCACTCCCCTAGCCTATCGCCTGACAGTCATCATTTAGCTTTTATTCAGGGAGGCAAACTCTGGTTAAGAAACCTGGAGAACATTCTTACTCCCGCAGCAATGGTTCATACTCGTGGGGGAATCTCACAGATAAATTGGTCTCCGAAAGCCGATGAACATAAAATAGCCTTTGTAAGCAGTCGAGGAGATCACAGCTTTATTGGGATTTTTGACCTGGACAATCATTCACTCAAATACCTCTCTCCTTCTGTAGACCTGGACAGTAATCCAGTTTGGTCCCCGCAAGCTGATAGAGTCGCTTTTCTCCGAACACCTCATCAATCTTTTCTACCCTTTTTTGAAAGGCGTTCGGGAGCGGGATGGTCTGTAATGCTTGCTGATGTGGATAGCGGAGAAAGTGAGGTCCTTTGGAGCAGTCCGGAAGGTACGGGTAGTGTATTTCGCTTTGTTTCTGGTCCAAGGCAATTGTATTGGGGAACCAGGGAGCAACTCATTTTTCCTTATGAAGGTACCGGCTGGACCCATTTATACAGTCTTTCACTAGAAAGTGGGCAGTTAAAGGACCTCAGTCCCGGTGAAGGGGAAGTCCAATTTGTGTCTTTATCAGCTAATAGGGAGCGTCTGTATTATTCTAGCAATCATGGAGATATTGATCGTCAACACATCTGGCAGGTAAATCTTGCTTCAAATGAATGGAAACAGCTGACTTCGGGCGAAGGAATCGAATGGGCTCCATTAGAATTGCCCAATGGGAAACTCATGTGTTTTGCCTCAGGTTCAAAACTTCCTGCACATTTGGTAGGATTGGATCAAAAAGGTAAACGGACTGCCTTACATCCAGATGTAATAAATGCCTTTCCTTCGGATCATTTAAGTGAACCCAAGCAAGTAATTTTTCCGGCAGCCGATGGAATGAAGATACACGGCCAGCTCTTTCTTCCCAAAGCCCACAAGTCCGGGGAAAAGCTTCCAGGATTACTCTTCTTTCATGGAGGATCCCGGAGACAAATGTTATTGGGTTTTCATCATCGAGGATATTATCACAATGCCTATGCCTTCAACCAGTATATGGCGAATCAGGGCTATGCAGTTTTATCTGTGAACTATCGAAGCGGAATTGGATATGGAATGGAGTTTAGAGAAGCCTTGAATTATGGAGCGAATGGGGCAAGTGAATTTAATGATGTCATGGGTGCTGCAATTTATTTAGGGAGTAATGATTTTGTAGATGAGAATCGAATCGGATTATGGGGGGGATCTTATGGGGGATTTTTAACAGCCATGGGATTAGCAAGATCTCCCGAATTGTTCAAGGCGGGTGTTGATATTCATGGGGTTCATGATTGGAATGTAGTAATCAAAAATTTTGTACCAGGATATAATTCACAGAAACAAGCAGAGATATCTCGGAGAGCTTATGAATCTTCTCCAATGAATTTCATTGAAGGTTGGGAAGATCCGGTTTTGGTAATCCATGGAGATGATGATCGAAACGTACCATTTAGTGAATCTGTCGATCTCATAAATCAACTAAGAAAAAGAGAGATAGAAATAGAACAATTGATATTTCCAGATGAGGTTCATGGATTTCTATTATTTAAAAACTGGCTAAGCGCATTTCAAAAGAGCAAAAACTTTCTCAATAAACATTTAAAGTAATTGTTTAAGGAGTTTGTCATAAAAAGGAATGATGCTTTATTATTATTCCTTTCTATTCACTATGTTTGGAGCCTTAGAAAGCTATTTTCAAAGATTTCTGAGAATTCTGTTCTTTATGTATTAAGCATGTGTAAAACCTGCCTCTACCCTGGCAACAGAAAGCCCATATTTACATTCTAAGGCCTGATCTCCCTGTTGAGCACAAATACAACAGCTTGGGATTGACAGGCTTTTAGCAAGCAGTTTTAACGCAAAATACATAAGCGCATGAATACAGGATTACCTAAATAGGTAAGCACAGAAATACACAACAACACAATTACCCAAAAATGTAAATACACAAAATTCGACTAGCACAAAAATGTATATACACGATCACAAAAATACACAATCACGCAAATACCTGATAATTCAAAAACATAAAAAAGTAATCACATATAAATGCATCAACAGTTTAATGTAATTACATTTCCACCTTTAAATTCAAAAATGCAATTACACAAAAACATCAATATGTAATTACCTGAGTACCTAAAAATGAAAACACATTAATACATAAATACCGCAATACATTTTGATGTTTTAACTTTTTTAAGTAATTATGCAAAAGTGTTAATACACAATTAGATATAAATGTGTTTACATGTATGAATTTTTACACAAAAACATGTATACATAATCAAGTGTTTACACAAATGTGTTTTTATACATAAGTGTATTTACATTTTTACTAAAAAAAGTATAAATGTATTTATGTAAACACCTCAGAAAGTATCTACATAAAAAGGTATTATGATCATATCAGTTACAAATTTAAAAGGCGGCGTAGGCAAATCTACGATTAGTAGAAATCTCGCTGTTTACTTTGCCCAAAAAGGGGAAAGCATCTGTATTGTCGATACAGATATTGAACAGCAAACAACCCTTGACTGGAAGAGCAGGAGGGAGGAAGGTGCCAGTCTGGATGTATTTCCTTTACAATCCGTAGAAAACCTGGTGAAACAGGTCAAATCCTACCAGAATGAATATGATGTGATCATCATAGATGGAGTTCCCCAATTGGAGGCTGTAACAACTAAGATGATCCTCCTTTCTGATTTGGTTCTCATTCCCATAACCCCTAGTATCGATGATCTCAAAAGTTTTGAGCGATTTGTAGATCGTGTCAATGATGCCAAAGCCCTGGTTGAGCGAAATATTTATACCTTTCTTTTGCTAAACAAATTTTCTGGCAGAAACAATGAAGATCTACAAATGCGGGAAGCTATGGGCTATTTCAAACAATTTGAAATTGAGGCCCTGGAATCAACTTTGGCAGATAGGGTAGTGCACAAAAGATCTTCAAAATATGGATTGACAGCACTCGAATGGGAAGAAGATCCCAAAGGGCAAAAGGAAGTAGAGAAAGTCTGCAAAGAAATCGAAAATCGAATGATCAAACTGTTAAGTGCATAAGGTATGGCAAAGAAAAGACGAGACGATACATCACTTTCAAGTTTATTAGGCAGGAAGCGCGAGATCAATATTGATGAAATCGAGCAAGCGACCGAGAAAGTACATAAGGTAAGTAAGCTTCCGGAAAAAAAGGCTGAACCTAAAGTTAAGGAGGTAAAAGAAGCCCCTGTACAACCGAAAGGAAATCCTATAGAGAAGCTTGAGAAGAAGAAAGAGGCCAAAGTAAGTCGTAAGCCTAAATCTATTCCTAAAGCACCAGCTCGTTCTGAGGAGGAAGTTGTCAGAGCCAGCATCGCTACCCCATACGAGCTTTACCTCAAAGCCAAAAGAGTACAGAGAAAAGAAGGCTTTAGAAGCCTGGGAGCTTTCTACCTCCATTGTGTAGAAGATTACCTCAAAAAACCCATTCAGAGTGTAGGTTCTTATGAAGCACCTGATTTTGAGGATAGCATAGATGTATCTGTTTCTCCACAGCTGGAATTATGGATGCAGATCAAATTCAATCAGCGGAAACTGGGTTTTCGGAACATGGCCGGATTCTATGTATTCTGCCTCTCCCGCTATTTAAAGAAAGCTTAAGTATTTCCAGACATATTCGAAATGAGAGAGATTCAGGGCGACCCTGAATCTCTCTCATTTTATATAGAAATAGGGGAGGATCATGGGTAAAAAGAATAGCGTTATCCTCTAAAAGCCATCTCCTGTTCCTATAAAGCCTAAAAAAGACCTACCACCTATAGTAGTTTGTCACTCTTTTTAATATTTATATAGTTTTTAATGTTTTCAGTTACTATAAGATATTGATAAACAGCTACTTATGAGTATTAAAACGAGCTTAACAGGGTAAAGGACGAGGGATTTGGGGTTTAAGACGAGGGTTTCAGTACGTATTGCGAGTAATTCAGGTATTTAAAACGAGAATTTCAGGGCTTAAAGTCAGAAGAAATCTGCTTATTAGTAAATGCTTGATTATTAGCCTTTTATGATATCTCAGAATTTTAAGGACGAGGAAAACAGGGTAAAGGGGGAGTAAATCAGGGCTAAAAGAAGCTCAATTCTTTAAATGCGAGAGATTCAGGGCATAAAAAATGGCCCCTATTTATCCTTATTGCGAGTAATTCAGGCTATCAAACGAGGAGATCAGGGTCCATTTTTTATGCGAAACGAGAGATTCAGGGTTTCTCTCGACGAGAATTTCAGGGCAAATAGAGGCACTATTGTCCTTTAAAAACGAGAGTATCAGGGCGAGTCACGAGGGATTCAGGGCATTTCACGTATTTTTTAATGCGAGAGTAGGTTTTTTTTCTCGTTTTTAAGATTTTCATGCTCCGACAAACATAGACTTATTAACATTATGCATACCCGCACACAGACTCCTTCGCATGCTTTGGTCGTCAAATCGAACCAACTGATCAATGCACGCTATAGTTTGACCGTTGCTGAAATTCGACTTTTCCTGATGATGGTGGCCCAGGTTGAAAAAGACGATATGGACTTCAAGCCTTATCGGATTCGCATACAAGATTATGCCAAAGCCGTAGGTACCCAGTCCAAGTCCCATTATAAAGAAATCAAAGAAGCCGCACAAAACCTGATTAGCAGAATTGCGGATCTCCCTAAAGATGATGGAGGTTGGCTGAAAGTCGCTTTCCTAAGTAGTGCTGAATATTTTAAAGGAGAGGGCATGCTGGAGCTTTGTTTCGACCCCAAGCTCAAACCTTATCTGCTAGAACTGAAAAGTAGATTCACCGCTTATGATATTCGAAATGTTTTGACCCTTCAAAGCAGTTACTCAATCAGAATCTATGAGTTGCTCAAACAGTTTGAGAAAATCGGTGAGAGGACCTTCCGGGTAAATGACCTTAAAGGTATTCTGGGGATTAAAGAAACTCAGTACAAAAGATACAATGACTTCAAGCGCTTTGTGATTCAACAGGCGTATCAGGATTTGAAGCAGCATACAGATATTAGCTTTGAATTTGAAGAGATTAAGGAAGGACGCCGGATTGCCAGTATCCGCTTTATCATCCAGAAGCAATTGAGAGCTTTTGGAGATGTAGAAATTGCACCTGATCAGGGATTGGTTGCTGAGTTGAGAGAGATGGGACTGAGTCAAAAGCAAGCAGAGCGCTTTGTAAAGGATCTCAGCAGAGAACATATCCTGCAGGCGATAGCCTATACCAAAAAGCAATACAGGGCAGGAAAGATCAAAATCAGTGTATCTGGTTATCTGAAAAAAGTCCTGGAAGAAGCAGATGCGCTCGAATCCAAATTTGAACAAAGCGAAAAAGACAATAAAGCTCAGCTGGATTTGGCTATGCAGGAAGAGCAAGAGAAAGAAGTGGAAAAAGAAAGGCTGTGGGCTGAGTTCCGTCAGGTGCGTGAAGGACAATTGGGCGATAGATTCAAGGCTGCTTCAGAGGAAGATTGGAAAGGATTTGTGGATTGGGCCGAAGACAATCCTTTTATCAAAGCCCGCGTTTTTGATGGTAATGATCTGAACCGCGAGAAAAAAGAAGTAAAGGAATGGTTCAAAACTTATCTGGAAGAAAAACTCCCTGATGCTGAGGAGGCTTTCGAATCCTGGATAAACCAAATGGCATAATGTTTCGTTAGCATAGTCTAGCGACTTATCCAAACACAGACCAAATGTCAAAGATAATCTACGTAGACATGGACGATGTCCTATGTCAGTTCTCCGCTCGTTCTCAAGCTATCAAAAGCAAATACCCTGAGGTGCCTTATCCTCAGTCCCATTATGGCTTCTTTTCAGGCCTGGAACCCATGCCGGGTGCCCTTGAAGCCATGAAAAAACTCAATGCCCTGGAAGGTTTCGACATTTACATCCTGACAGCTCCCTCTGTTTGGAATCCCCTCTGCTATACCGAAAAACGGGTTTGGGTAGAAAAACATTTGGGGATGAAAATGGTCAACAAGCTGATCATTTCCCCTAATAAAGGCCTAAACAAAGGCGACTACCTCATTGATGATCATTTGGAGGGTAGGGGACAAGAGGGATTCGAAGGCAAACTTCTTCATTTTGGTTCCAATGTTTTCCCAAATTGGGACAGTGTCCTCAGCTATTTTCAAAACAAATACGTCCTGGCAGGTGCATAAGCCCTGAAATTTCTCCTGGAATTGCCTAACTTAATTCCATGGACTCTACTACTAAAAACAATAGAAGACGCTTCCTGAAGCGTTCTGCGGGCTTTCTGGCTGCTGCTCCCTTCCTTAATCTCAATGCTTATAGTCTTTCCCCTTACAGCAATAAAAAATACAGCCGAGAAGTGCTGGATATTGTCAATGAATCTTTGGTGATTGATATGTTGGGATTGCTGGACATGACAAAATTTTTTACGGGAATGGCTATGCAGAAAGATCCCTTTAAGTTTAGCGAAGCAGAGTTGCTGAAGATCAAGAAATCAGGAATCAATGTATTTCATCATGCAGTAGGTATTGGAGGAAAAGGAGTAAAGCAAAATGTGCTTACTTATCTGGGAGCCCTCAATGGGCTGGCTGCTGAGCATCCGGATCACATTCTTCGAATTGACTCGGCCGAAGATTTTGATCGGGTAATGGAAGAAAAGAAGATTGGCTTGATGCTGGGTATCCAAAACTCGGATCATTTTGAAGAGCCAGCCGATGTAAACACTTGCTATATACTGGGACAGAGGGTTTCCCAGCTTACCTACAACACCCAAAACCTGATTGGCAGCGGTTCGACGGATCGGGTAGATGGGGGAGTGAGTGATTTTGGGGAAAGTATCATTGAAGCAATGAATAAAGTAGGTATGGCGGTCGATGTCTCACATTGTGGAGACCAAACAACCCTGGATGCATTTGAAATATCTGATCAGCCGGTTTTAATCACCCATTCCAATTGCCGGAGCCTGGTGGGCAATCATCCTCGCTGTAAAACCGATGATGCAATAAAAAAAATGGCCAGGCAAGGCGGAGTGATGGGCATTACTGCGGTAAGGAATTTTGTTAAAGCAGATGAACCTACGACTTTGGAAGATTACATAAACCACATACAGCATGTAGTAAATCTAACATCGATAGATCATGTGGGAATCGGAACAGATGCCGACCTGAATGGCTATGATGATTTGCCAGGACCTATATATGAATCTTTGAAAGCCGGCTATAAGTCCAGTTATGGCTTTAGGGAGAAGATAGATATCGAGGGGATGGATCATCCCCAAAAGATGTATGACCTCTGTGAGAGGCTTTTAAAACGTGGGTATGGGGCTGATAATATCAAACAGATTTTTGGAAGCAATTTTAAGCGGGTGCTATCTGATATCTGGATTTGAGTCCGGAGTTTGCGTATTGATGGGATTTTCGATTAGAGAGTCTTTATTTTTTTCTTTTCGTTTTCTGAATTTACCATTGTTGCGGATGATATAGAGATAGCCTTCGCCATAGCGTTTGTTTTCCCGAAACTCTCCTTCATAATAACTCCCATCCGAATAGGTATATTTTCCTAATCCATGGCGATTGCCATTGAGAAATTGTCCTTCATATTTTTCATTGCCGATATAGAACATGCTACCACTTCCTGAAGCTTCATTCCCAACAAACTGACCTACATATTTTGCTCCACTAGCATAGGTGTAGGTTCCGCTTCCCTGTCGCATTCCATTTACAAAGTTCCCGATATAGGAATTGCCGCTTTCGAAGTACTCTTTTCCTTTTCCATGCTTTTCCCCATACTGATAGGCACCATCATAGACCATGCGATTTCCTTTATAATACAGGCCTTCTCCATGTTTTTGACCTTTAAAGACTTCCCCTTCATAACGGTCTCCATTGCTGTAACTTATGCTTCCTTTTCCACTGGGTATGCCTTTATCAAAAGCTCCTTTATACACATCTCCATTGGCATAAATTAAAGAACCTGTATTGGATATCTGGCCCCCTTTAAACCAGCCTTCATATCGATCTCCATTTTTGTAAAAAAGTACTCCCTTTCCTTCGGGTTTAGCATTTTTAAACCCTCCTTCGTAGCGGTCTCCGCTCAGGTAGGCATATTTACCATAGCCTTTGATGCTTCCTTTACTCACCTGACCCTCATACTGCTCTCCATTGGGAAAACTGAAAGTTCCTTTGCCATCTGCCAGGCCATCTCTGAAGCTGCCTGTATAAACTACGCTATCATTGAAGAAATAAACGCCTTCTCCCTCGATGAGATCATTTTTAAACTGCCCTTCATAGCGCTCTCCATTTTTGAAGAAATAGGTGCCTTTGCCGTGCTTGTTTCCATCTTTTAAGCTTCCGATATATTTCGCTCCATCTCGATAGAAGAAGGTACCAGTGCCATGAGGAAGACCTCCCTTGAATTCACCGGTGTACTTATTGCCATCAGAAAAATATACCAGAGAAGGATCGTTACTGCTTTCCAGTTCGCGAGATTTGCCCTCAAACATTACCGTATCGAGTTTGGCTGAATCGAGGGTAAAGATCAGTACTCCTCCCGGGCTTATCCTAAATCGGACTTTCCCATTTGCCTGTAGGGAAAATTCTTCCCCTAGAGGAACCATATAGGGAGTTAGGCCTGTATCGGATTGAATATAGAGACGATTGAGGGTCTCATTATTTTGAGCCAGGAGGCAAGCGGGTATTGCCAGGATAAGCAACAGCAAGTATTTGATCTTCATAAACACTGGGAATTCGATTATAAAGATACGAAAATGTTCGGGTGGCCAAAGTATTAAATCTGTCGATAATACAAGCTAATTTGCTTTCCCGGACCAAAGAATGGCGTTTTTAAGGAGTTTCAGATAATTTTCCTCTTCGAAAGAGGAGCCTGTATGGCCCAGAGCAGAATAAACCGAGCGGCCTTCTTCTATTTCGCTGTACCACACAATCGGATGATCTTCTCCCATTCCATAATCTTTATCTTTGACCAGGAATCCCATATTTCCACTCATGACCACTCCATCCTCGCTCATATTGTACAGGACATTTTTGTCATTTAGCCGAGGATTGTCGTAAAAGACATACCATTCATCAGATCGTATCCAGTTTTCGTCAAGGCCTTCACTTATACTTGCATAGCTCGTATCAGTTTCCAGAGTCAGGCTGGTTTCCTGTATATGTGGGTCAATAGGGTGGTGGGAGAAATGTGCACCGATAAGCTTATCCTGATACCAATCCCAATGATGGGAATCATCTCCAGCGGCATGAATACCTACAAATCCCCCTCCAGATTCTATATATCCTCTGAAAGCTTCTCTTTGTTCGGGGGTAAGCACTCGCCCACTGGCATTGTTCCAAACGACTACATCAAATTCAGCCAGGAGGTCTATTCGAAAAACTGCGCCATTATCAGTTTGAAACATGTTCCAACCATTGTCTTCAGCCATTTTATCAAAGGCTATCAGAGAGGCATCTATAGCTTCACCATGGCGAAATCCATTGGTTTTTGAGAAAACGAGTACAGAAAATCCATCCAGTTTATCGGGTAGGGCAGGGGCTTCTGTTTCAAAAATGGGCAAGCCATATTTTATTTTGTATACAAATAAGCTGATGCCGCCTATACCCAGGATGATAAGAACGAGTAGGGAAATGAGGAAGATTTTAAAAAACTTTTTCATTTGGTGTAGTAGGGTCTGAATGTAGATCCAGATCGAAGTTAGTAGATAAGCGGGATAAAAAGAAGAAAGTGTTTAGGAGAAAGCTGATATTTCATTTGTGGACTCAGCAAAAATAAAACAATTGTTTGTTTGATAAGAGGGGTCAATTAAATCGCTTTTTAGGAATTGTAAATTTGTTAATAATGAACATTTTTTTTTGTAAAATACATGCGAAATTATTTCAGATATTATCAAAAAAATAATTCTTCCCCGAAGTAAGTAAAATTCACTGATTAGTTAAATTATGAATTATATATGCAGGAAAATATATAGGTGAATAAAATAAATTAATTACATTTTTTATTTCTAAAAAAAACCTATATTTTGCACATAAGGCACAATTTTATTGTCCAAGCGAAAGCACCAAATCCCAAGCCAAACACTGTATTAATCTAAGATTCTGTTGAGATATGCCTCTGACGGCACTAACGTCAAGGGGGTGAGCATATTTTGACAAAAAGCGAAAGGAAATTACCCTTTTGCCAGGATCTTTATTTGCTATAATCGCACACATATTAAATCTCAATTCATAATTATCTATGCTTATGTTTAACAAATTTCTACGACCATGGATTAACCGAAGAAGTCACTCTTCTGCAGCTAATCCCCCAAGAAAGTTCTTTGTAGCCGCTTTGGCTATGTTATTCGCGGGTTTTTCTGCGAATGCGCAGGTAACACCTATTGCTCCAAATTTGCAGCAAATCATGGATGACAAAAGTGCGCCCTCTGTAAATACAACTTTAGGCAGTGGAACACCTGTTAATCCTGATCCAATGAGAAGTACTTTGGTACCAGGAAGTCCGCTACATCAAAAGTATTGGCAAAACCAAAGGTACCTCAATGCTCAGAGTAGAGCGAAAAGCGGAGGAAATGGTGGTACTTATGCTGAGAGGGAAAGAGGAATGGGACACAATGATACCCAAAGAAGAGCGGAAAGATTAAATTTGGGTACGGGTTTTGGTAAAAACCGTGAAATTGCAGTTAGCGGTGTTTTAGCCCCTCCGCCTACATTCCCAATTAATCCAATGTCTGCAAGTGAAGATGATGGATCGATTCCGTTAGCAAACCTTACGGGTATTAATGGTTCGAATCAAGGCGTCTCTTATAATGAGACAATTGGTGATGGACCTAACGCTGGTGTCGCTGATTTTGATATGTACAGAGTTGATGCGACTGCAGGTACTACCATCGAAGTTGATATTAATACTGCTGATCCATTTGGAGATTTGGATCCTACAGTTGCTATATTCTTTGAAGACGGAACGCTTGTTGCATTCAATGATGACGGCCCAGAATTTTCTTTTGATAGCTTCTTAAGATATGAGGCAGAGGCAGATGGATCTTATTACATATCTGTAGGCGGTTATTTAGGTTTTTATCCTGCTGATCCTTTTGATTCTGGTTCAGGTGGTGTAATTGGTTTAATTGGCTCAGAAGGAGACTATGAAGCGATTATTCGTACGTTTGAATTGGATGTTGACTTTTATTCTTTCTACCTAAAAAGAGGTGATGTTTTAGGTGCTGCTGTTCAGACAGATGCTTTTGGAACCTTACTTGAAGTTTATGGACCAAGAGAATTTGAAAAAGGTGTTATAGGTTTTGGTAGCTTTGCTGTACCTGAAAGCCCCTTACCAATTAATGGACAAACTGTACTTGATTATATTGCCGAAGAAGGAGGATATTATGCTGTTGCCGTTAGTAATAACGAAGGGCCTTATACTTTAACTCTGGGAGTTTCTCGACCTGGCTTCGAAGAAAATAAGCGAAGAGTTCAAGTAGTATGGCTTGATTATAACGGAGGATTGGTTGATGTAGGACAAATATTTGAGTTCCCTCCTGGAGCAATTGTAGCAAACCATTCTCCATTTAGAGATTTCTTGCCTGCATGGGGATTACCTGATGCTCCTGGTGATATTAGAAGAATTACCAGAAAAATTACAAGAGAAACGCGCGATAATCTTTATACAGAACTTAACAATTCTCGTGTAAATCGTAACCTTGGAGTAGTTGTTTTAGGTAATGATGGAACGGGAAATCCGGATGCCTTGGAGCCATTGATGGCAGCTGGAACTTTTACAATCTTAGGTTTACAGTTTGATGTAAGTGATGTAGAAATTTCTGGAACTATTGCTGAATCAGGAGTGGGCACTATTGGAATTGCTCAATCTATTGACCCAGGAAACTTTGCAAGTCAGGAAAAGGCACTATTGTTATTGGATATATTGAGTGCTCCTGCTTCAGGAGGAAATGCTAACGGTACTTTCTCCTTGAATGATGTCGTATTGGCTCCTGGGGTTACAAAAGAAAATATGGTTTCAACTGTAATTGCTAACGTTGTTTCTCATGAAGCTGGTCATTACTTGGGTAATTTCCATACTGATGGTTTCACTGACGTTCAAACCATTATGGACCAAGGACCTGGTGGACTTTTCAACCTTGCAGGTATCGGACCAAGTGGTGTGTTTGGTGGACCAGATCAAACAGATGTTGAATTTGCTACAGATATGTATGCAGCAAGTGAAGGCTTTTTAGGAGACGAGAATACTACCATCAACACTGCTTACGCACTCTCCTACTTCCCATTCGGACGCTACTATGCAGACGATATGCCAAATCCAATTGCTGAGCAATTAGGGCTTTCAAATCGTTTGAAAGAAGATTTGCTGAATCAGAGTGTGCCTAACTCATTATTGAGAAATGGAGTTGCTACAATTAAATTTGAAGCTGCATCTGATACAGAAGCGATTATTGATATATATGACCTTTCTGGAAATAAAGTTGGAAGACTTTTCGAAGGAGATGTTAAAAGTGGTGAATCCAATGTTGTAACTCTTCATGCAGGTGATTTCAACTTGAAACCTGGTGTATATCTGTACAAATTGGAAACTGCTAATGGCAGTAAGCATAGAAAAATCGTAGTTAAAGAATAGGTTTATAGGTATAAACCCTGATGAAATAAGCCTTCGGGCTATCATCATAAAGCCGGTGAAGATTTCTTCACCGGCTTTTCTCTGTTGGTTCCTTTCTAAGATATGCCTTTCGAAGGAAAGGAAACTCTGATTAATGAGCTATATGGCTATCGATTTAGCAAAGAATATTTGAGATCCTTGCTGGGACGGATTGTTTCAATAATTATCTGGATTCGGATGTGCTTTAGGATTGTGAGTGCCTTGGGAATATTTATTCAAAAGGCGATCAGTATTTTCGGCGACATAAAAAATAACGGTGTCATTATTTTGTTTATTTAAATTCAATATCCTGAATACAGGCAAGCTAATCTTTGAAAAAGAAACGGAAAAACATAGATGCAAAAAGGGGCTGATGATTCAGCCCCTTTGCTTTATTATTTATGTCTAAATTTCTTTCTTAGTTGTTAAAACCATTACCTTGATCTCCTTGCTTCTGATCACTGTTGCGAATCTTGTTCCGGCGCCCTTGTTGCTGGGAGAAATCCAGTTTTCCAAAGCGGTAGCTAAAGTTTACACCAAATGATTGGAGCGGATAGAGGAAATCACTTCTTTGGCTGAAGGTAGGTCCTTCCAGTTCGCTGCTGAAGTTTAGGTATTTTTGGAATGGCTGAACCGCATTTACACCTATACTGGCTTTTTTATCCAGAATATCCTTTTTTACCCCAAAACTATAGATGGAGAAGGAAGGATTAAGCCCTTGTAATGTTGCTTTCGGGGAGTTCCAGAAGCCAAACATTTCCACTTTAAAGCCTTTCTTCAGAGTTAAAGTAGAGTTTAGGGTAACAAAGTACTGAACAGCTTCATTACTTAATCTCTGCCCATTCACAATACCTGTAGCATTATAGGTCCTTAAATTAAAACCACCCCGCAAGGTCCAAATCTTTTTTACAGTCACAGAACCGAAAATATTGGTTCCTAAAGAGCGATCCTTTCCAATATTCTGAAAACTGGTTGTCGAAATTCCAGTAGGGTCTATTGTCAAGATGGATTCAATCACGTCCCGGGTTTCTCTGTAAAAAACTGCAGCACTTAAGGTAACTCCTTTCATTATTGTGAAATATGAAATCTCATACTGATCGCTGAGTTCTGGATCTAACTCAGGATTCCCTCTAATGATATTTCGGGTATCACTATTATTGGTGAAAGGATTGATATAGAATAGGCTCGGACGTTGAATGCGCTGGTTGAAACTCAGTTTCAATGTATTGAAGCCTTTAATTTTGTATGAAAGGATTACACTCGGTAGTAAATTGTCATAATTATTGGCGAAAGGAAGCTCATTTTGTTGGAAGGAGCCTTCGATGGATGTTCTTTCATATCGAGTCCCAGCAACCAAACTGGTCTTCTTCCCAAAATTAAAATTCAGGGAAGCATAACCTGCATATACGTTTTGCTTATAATCAAATAAGTTATTTCTGCTGGCATCGGGCAAAAACTGATTGGCGTCGGCATCAAATACTTCGTAGTCATATTTTGAGTCTATGTCTCTGAATATGCTTTTTACTCCTACTTCCAGTTTCCCTTTTTTATTTTTGAAAGGTTGGACGAAATCAGCCTGGTAAGTCAGCTCAAGGTTATCCCCATCGTTGACGCTTCGTTCTCTCAGAAAGAGTTCTATATCATCTGATATCCTTTCCAGGTCAATGTCCTGGTCATTGTCTCCTTTGCTTAACTGGAAACCAAAAGTGAGTTCCTTTTCTTTATTCTCTTTAAACTTTTTTGTATAATCTGTATTCCAGTCAAAGCCACTAAACAGTGAGCCTGTTATCTGATTTTGCGTATACGCCTGATTAATATTAAAAATTGGGTCAACGAAAAGGGCATCCTGAAAACCATCCCGATTAAAGGTGAATCCTCTCAGGCGGAAATTAGAGTTGATACTATTCAAAGCATTGAAGTCATAGAAAAGACCTGCGCGTCCTCCGAAGCCCGTACGTGTCGTCTCCGTGTTTCCATTCTGTTCAAGGGTTCTTGTCTGTCCATCTACAAAATCTTCTCTGAAATAGCTGCTAGGGCCGTCTATGGGCCAGGAGTTATCTATTGAGCCTCCCATATTGAAGCCAAAACGTCCTTTGGTAATGTTCAGGTTGAGTGTGCCTCTATTTTGTCGGTTCCCCACGGACCCGCTGACATTACCGCTTACCCCTTCTACTTTTTTCTTCTTGGTGATAATGTTGATGATACCACCGGTTCCCTCAGCGTCATACTTTGCTCCAGGGGTTGTGATTACCTCTACGCTTTTAATTTCATCAGCAGGAATCATTTTCAACGCATCAGCCACATTATTGGAAAACATGCCAGAGGGCTTGCCATTAATCAGAATTTGCAGATTTCTACTTCCTCTTAAGGATACATTTCCATTGATGTCTACATTCAAAAGAGGAACTTTCCTCAGAACTTCCGTCGCATCTCCTCCTGTCGTGGTTACGTCCAGTTCAGCATTGTAGACAATTTTGTCAATTTTGTTCTCAATCAAAGACTTTTCAGCTGTGATATCTACGGCCTCCATTTCGAGGGCTTTGGATACAAGATCCACTTTCCCCAAATCGAAATCCGGTTTCTCCGGGGTCAGCTTAATATCTTTAATGATTTTAGTTTCATATCCCAGGAAGCTAATATGCAACTCATATTTTCCAGGATTGATATTGTTGAGTTTAAACTTGCCGTTGGATTCGGTCAGGCCTCCATTGATGGTCTTATCTCTTCCCGCTCTTTTTAAGGCAAGGGTGGCGAATTCTAAAACATTTTTGGTGCTTGAATCTTGCAATACACCGGTAATTTTTCCGGTAATTTTTGGAGCTCCCCCTCCAGGTCTACCCCCTCCGCCAGCGGGAAACTGAGCAAGGATGAAACTACAACTACAAATGAGAATGATAAAGGATACTACTTTCTTCATGTTGATTAGATCAGTAATGCGTATGTCTCTGATTAGTCTCGCAAATTTAGATTTGCTTACAGTGAGAAACTCTCCAGACTTCGAAAGTTTCTTTCCTTTCGACTAGTAGGGATACTTGCCCTGCCAATGCCCATATTTGATCGGCAAGGAAAAAGGAGTTTCTCAGACTAAAGAACCTCTGCCTGATCAGATGGTTGGAGAATCAGAATGTTTACTGGTCTTTTTTAGAAGTAAAGCCATGTAGATTTTGTTCGGCAAAGCTTTTGGGGAAATTTTCCAGACCGGGAAAGCCTAAGGGGATATCCCGACCATTGTGGGGGATGTAGTTGGTTTTCCATAGGTAATCCCAGATGGCTAAGGTAAGGCCAAAGTTTACGCCAGATCTTCGCTCTTCCGGAAGGTGATAGGAATGATGCCAAATATGCATTTCCGGACTATTGAAGATATATTTCATATACGGCCCCAGGAGAAAAGCGCCTAGAAGTGCAGATCCGGCAATTACTCCTATTGTCCATCCCAAAGAAAGTGAATAGTCAGTGCTAAGCAGGAATATAGCTACGAGGCCTACAACGATTCCTCCCGTCACTTTACCATCCACACTGATATTGGCATGGTTGTAATGTCCCCAGGCAAGGGTAAAGATGTGGATGAGGAAAAAATCGTGTAGACCTATTCCCAGTAATGCGAGGGGAATATATTCTAAACTGCGATAGACTACATTTTCCATCCAATGATAGCGAAGGTGGGCAGCAAATCCCATTTGCTCTACACTGTGATGAACCTTATGAAATTCCCATAGGCTAGGGGACTTATGTAAAAGTCGGTGTACCCACCACTGAATAAAGTCCCGCACCAGAAAGCCTGTCAACAAGATTGCCCAATAGGGCCAGTATTGCATAGGATTTGAAGCTTGAAGGTCAAAACCTGTCAGGGAGATGATTCCATTATTAAACAATCGCACAATCACTTCAGAGGATGCATTGTAGATGATCAGGGAAAAAAGAAAGAAGTTGAAGAACATATAGAAAAAGTCTAACCAGAAATCTTTCCTGAATCTTGCCTGATCCTCCCGCCAGGGTCTGAGCACCTCCAGCAAAAAGAAAATACCCGACACCAATACCAGCATCCAGAAATAGTTTTTCCAGAAAGGACTCACTTGAAAGCTGATCTCTCTCCAGAGATAATCTGCATAGCCTTTGTAAGCATTGATAAATATGTCGAGGTAGGTGTTCATTTAAAAACGTGTTTGTGTGCTGGGGTTTGTGCGTGTTAGCGTTGTAATCGGATCAGAAAAACTTCAACTTTCGAACCCTAACACGTAAACACTCCAACACGTTTCACTCTATTACATACCATTCTTCTACTTCCAGTGTTTTGCGACGACCTTCTTCCTTCGGCGCATAATGGCTGGCCAGGTAATCCAGGATTTTATCTTCCATAGGTCCCAGATCGTGTAATTTCTGGGTTTCCTGCATCCATCTGATCATCTCTTCCCATCCTTCTCTGGTCGCTCTATTTTGCAATATGAGCTTGCTTGAGTGGCAACCCAAACAATTGGCTTTGACGATTTTATAATCTCCTTCTGCTACAAAGCCTGTAGAAACATCAATTCCATCCACTACTTCTTCTCCCGTCAATGGCTTTTCTTCTCCCTCAGTACTATTCGAATTTGACTTTACACAAGCAGTGAGGACAAGTAGTCCCAAAGTGAACGTAAGTACAGATTTTTTCAGGTTTCGAAAAGTGACTTGGGTTACATGCTGAATTCCTTTCGGTTCGACCTTCATACTTAAACTACTTTGATTGCGATTCGATGACAGGCATTGTTGAGATAACCTTTAGGATTCCAACCCGGCAAAACCATGGGTTGTTTTTGGCCCTTAGAATCAGTGGCTCTTGCCCATACTTCATAATATCCTTTACCGGGGAATTGAATCCTGGAAGACCAGGCCTGCCATGCCAAACGATTTGCAGGCTTTTCTAATTTGACTTGCTGCCAGCTAGCTCCGAAGTCAATAGAAATTTCCATATCTGATACTTCTAAATCACCTGCCCATGCTTTTCCTCGGACTTCAAGACTTTTGCCAGCCGTAAGCATTCCTCCGCTTTTGGGATAGGTGATTAAGGACTTAACAGGCATAGACTCAATGATGCACATATCTTCATCAGCCACCTTGGCTCCGGGAGCTACAGGCTTGCAGGGTACCCGATACGAACTTCCGCCCATTTTGGGACCATCATGGACCTTATTACGGATTACAATTTTCTCTAACCATTTTCCAGAAGTAGAAGCCGGCCAACCTCCAAAAACCAGCCGGAGGGGATATCCATTCATCAAGGGCAGATCTTCCCCATTAATAGCCCATGCGATCAGAGATTCATCTTCCATTGCTTTAGATAAGGGAACACCACGAGAAATGGGTTTCTTATTGGGATCTCCACTCAAATGGCTGTCTTTTCCATAATATCCGATATAAATTGCATCAGATTTTACCCCTACATCTTCCAATACATCCTTCAACCTGACACCTGTCCATTTGGGGCATCCGACAGCACCTGTACTCCATTGATTCCCTTTTGCTGGTGGATTAAATTCTGACCTTCCATTTCCTCCGCATTCCAGGGTCAATTGGTAGGTGTAATTCTTGAACTTGCTTTTCAAGTCCGCCAGCGTATAGGATTTCTTACTGCCTGCTGATTCCCCTCCAAAACTTAAGGTCCAGGTTTGGGGATCAATTTCAGTTGGGGGAATACCGTTATTTCGGACAAAAAGCACGTCTGCAGGAGTAACTAAAGGATCAAGTAGATGAGGAGGTGTTTCTGCATTTACAGGTCTATCATTTAGGATCGTAAGACCCGGATGCTTGCCTGGTATTTCTCCTTCATCCAGAAGTGTCTGGGGAATCAGGCCACTTGGGAAATTTTCGGCAAACACCATTTCAGCTCCTAAAAGAGAAGCCAAAAATGCGGCAGTACTTTTTTTTAGAAATCCTCTTCTGTCTTTGGAAGGGTCTTGGGGCATGAGTAGTTTTTAAATTTTTCTGTTTTGCTGACTTATCAGGCAAAAGCCCAGGTCAGGCACATAGATCGACTTTCAAAATAGTGCTTGAAAAACCCTCTCGCAAGAAAAAAAAGATGAGTTTTGTCTTTCCTACTTTCTGATGAAACGGATGAGCATCAGGAGGAGAGCTGCGAGGAGGAAAAATCCTAAAAACCAGTACCAGTTGGGGCGGTTTTCTTCAATTTCTATAGCCGAACTGTCTCCCATTATTACCAAACCTGCCCAGTATTCCGGAGCAAGGGTTCTACCAGAAGCCTTTTCAATATAGGTCAGCTTTGCTTTTCGAAGGGCAAGGTCTTTATCTGTCCCCGCTAGTATTTCCTGGTAAAAAAGTTCAGTAATCTCAGCACTGGATTTCTCATCGATTTTCCATAGGGCAGTCAGGATACTTTCACTTCCTGCATAATTGAAGGCATGAGCCATTGAAATCATACCTTCTCCAGCCTGATAAGCAGGTTTGCCCGTTTCGCAAGCAGTAAGAAGTGCCAAATGAGAATTGAGATTATAGCTGTAAATCTCATATGCATGGAGATAGTTGTCATCGGTCAATTCCTTGCCCTGCATATTCTTCGCGAAAACAAGGCGGGACAATTCCGGATTGAGATTGTCTGACTCTGCATGGGTCCCTATATGGATGATTTTATGTCCATTTGCCTGATTGCGGAAGGTAGATTTGGTCGATTCTTCCAAGAGGAAAGCCTTTCCCCCCGCAGACTTTCGCATCAATTTGGTGAGGTCAAGAATGAAAGGTTGGGGCAGCATACGTAGATATCCCTGATCCAGACTTAGGGAATCCTGAATCCGGTTCAGATAGGATTCTTTCATTTCGTCAGAAAAACCAGGTGCGAAAGCAATGTAGTTTTCATTGAACTGAGCATGTTCCTCGGATTCTTTTACCAAAAAGAGTGAGAAATTATAAGAAAGGGCGTATTGGGATAACAGGCAATTTTCTGCAAGCTCCGAGAAATTCTGAATCGGCTCTTTTGTCAGTAAATCAAAACTCAGATTGAAGAGTTCGCGATCAGGAATGATGACTACTTTTTCATTCAGTATTTCATCTTCGAAAGGAGCCCAAAGTTGTTGATACAGTTTATGCATGATCTCTCCCACCTTGTCCGGATCAGAAGGGAAATTTGAAAGTTCTGCGATAAGTTGATCTTCTGAATTATACTCCAGCTTATAAAGCCTTCTCAAATCTCTACTCAGGATCATGACGAATAACTGGTCCTCGATGAAGAAATATCTAACCGCTGTTGTAGCTGGTGGTAAATTTTCCTGTATGTCCAATAAGGTAGCATATTGAGTTCCAAAACGGACCTCATAATATTTGGGATACTCTTTTTGAAGCATCTTCAGGTATTCTTCCCACTCCTTACTCAAACTAACAAAACTGCTGAAGGGACGGTTCTGATCAGATTCATTCAAGGCACTGGCCTCTATATACTGGTCCAGGCGACCCTTGATTTCTTTTTCTTGCTCGATTACGGAATTTGGTATGCCAGCGAATTGAATATCTTTATTTTCACTGAGCCTTTCTCGAATCCGACTGTAAAGGCTTATTTCATGAAGATTTATGAGCAGGTCTATGTAGTTTTGGTCCTTGCTTTGAAGGAAATAATCATAGGCAACCTGTTTATAGAATTCATAAAAATCCTGATTATTGATCATGAGGACGCGGATGTCATCCTCGCTAGCGACAAAGGCCTTTCTTCTATCCAGTATATCCAATCCTCTGTCCAAATCTTTCAATATAGATTTGAGGAATTTCAGATCCTTCTTTTGGGTTAAAACATAACGCGTTTTGGATTTCAGCAAAAGTAAAGCAGGTAATCGATACTCCACCTGTACAGAGTCTAAAAAGGAAGCAGGTTGGATATTTTTACCTTCTATAATCTTTAGGCTTTCCTCGCTTAAATCCAGGGCTTCCTCATAATCTCCTAGTAAATAATGAATATCTGCAAGGTTCCAGCTTAATTGAAAGGTCATCAGAGATTCTTCTCCCAGTCTTCTTTTGGCGAAATCATAGCCTTTTCTTGCCGTAGCAAGTGCTTTTTCTCTTTTTCCTTGTTGGGCATAGAAGGTAGAAGCCTCAATCATAAATCCCAGAACGATCTCATCATATTCCCCCTGAAAAGCTTCTTCTAGCAGAGCTTCACATTTCTCATAATAGGCTTCTGCTTTCTCATAGTTTTTTTGAGATTTGAAAACCTCTGCCCGATGTTGATGGGCATCGGCATACCAATAAATGAATCTGCCAGGAATGCGCTCAATAAAAGCAATCGCACTATCCAGGTGCTGAGCCGCAATATCATAATCTCTCAGGTACAATTCTGATTGTCCCAACAAAACCAGAGATTTGAATTGTTCAGGGCTGTCCGGAGGAAGATTTTCCTTTTTCTGGCGGGCGGAAAACTGGATGAGGTCATAACTCTTTTTGTAGTTGCCCAAATCCTTGTATATAGATGCCAGATTATCGATGGCCTGGTACATGAATTCCTGCGCCTTTTGTTTTTGAATTCCGCTTTCGATGGTAGGAATATATTTCTCTAAATCCTGTATACAGGACTTCATCGCTTCTATGGATTCGGTCGGTCTCCCTTCCATACTCAGGATAGCAGCAATATTGTTGTTGAGAATCGCTGGACGGTAATACAGATTACGGGGAGTATCCTCCATTTCCTCTAATGTTTCCAGCGCTTTATTGTAGAAATATTGAGCACTATCCAGTTTTGAGGCATACCACATACTGCCCCCCAAAGAATTGTAAATGATTTGAAGACTTTCCTTTTTCGTATCGGGATAAGATAGATATTGACGAAGGGCCTCGTGGTAGTACTCAGAAGCAGAGGTCAAATCACCCAGACGAGTAGAGTATGTGCCCATGTTAGCGTAAACCAGTCCAAAATCTTCTCCGGTGGACTCTTTCCATTTTTCAGTATAGCTAAGAGCCGTTTTGTTTTGTTCGAAAGCTTCTGAAGTTTTGCCTACAATTTCAAAAAATGAACTGCTTTCCAGCCAGCTTTGTCTCAGGATGGAAGGCTCTTTTGTAGAAGATTCCAGACGGCGTACAAAAGCCAGACAATCATCAGCTGCTCCATCAGCATCTTTCGAAAGCAAAGCCACTCTTCCTACAAAAGGCGGATAATAAGAAAGCGAATCAAAGTTTTGTTCTTCCCAATAATGTGAAGTTTGTTCTTCAAGTAGCTTTTCCGCAAGCGCAGTCTCCTTTTCCTCCAGGGCTTTTTCCAAGGATTGCAGCCAGGGACTATTCTGGCCAACTAAAAAAAAGGAGAAGAGAAATATACTTTGAAGTAAGAGTAGGAATCTTTTCACAGGTTTATGGGCTCAATAGTTCAAGTAGTTTTGCTTTTTCTGGGCGATCGCTTTTGGAAATAAATTCTCGGGCCTTTTCGATCTCACCCGATTTCAGGTAGGCGAGTCCCAGGTACCAAAAGCTTTCTTCTTGAAAGCTGCTTTCTTTCAGAGGAGATAGGTTTTCCAGGTAAAGGATTGCTTTTTCAGCTTCCTCATTTGCCAGATGAGCTGCACCCAGGAAGTAGTTCAGGCTATCATTTTGAGGATTGTTTTGGTATAACTTTTCCCAACTTCCGATAGCTTCTTTGTATTTCCCTTCCTTGTATGCGACCATCGCTTTATTGAATTCATAATTGTTGCCGCTACTCATACTTGTGATGAGACCGGGATCTGCCTGGAAATAAGAAGCGAATAATTGCTCATGCTGACTCCCTCGGTTTAGCAGGCTGAAAATACCTATCAAAATCAATATTCCTATAGCTGCAGCAATCAGGTAGCGTTTCAAAGGGAAGGGAGCATTCAATTTCTTGATTTTCCCAACATCTTCTCCTAAATCATCATGAAATCTATCCATGCTTTCCTGCAAGCCATGAATCTCACCACTCAGAATTAGGTTTCTGAGTCCTTCAGTTTGTCCGGCCAGTATTTGGTCTTTCACCATCTCCGCTTCGAAGCTGGCTTTTTCTGGGTCCGCCATTTGATCCAGCAAATATCGCTCGATCTGCTCAAACGATTCCTGGCTTAGGTCAGTATGAAAATCAGGCTTATGCATAATCCTTGCTTTCTTGATGTGCCAATTCTCTCAATTTTTGCATACAGCGATATTTCTTGTTGCGCACTGAAGCAGCACCAATTCCCAATTCGTCAGAAATTTCTTTCAGAGACTTTTTCTCAAAATAGAATCGATTGAGCAAAGAACGGCAGTCTACGCCCAGACGCGAATAGGCAGTCAGGGTGTTTTTCATATGCGGATTTTCCTCTTCTTCGGGAATATCAGCATGCTGCCTTTCCAGGTCTATATCTTTTTCGACTGAAACCGTTTTTTTGAAACGGGAAGATCGAAGAAAGTCCGTCCATTTATTTCGAGCGATGGTGTATAAATATCCATCCAGAGCCGTTTCGCCCTTGGGAAGAAATTTTCCCAACTTTACATTTTTCCACATAGCCAGAAAGGCTTCCTGAAAGATGTCTTTGGCTTGAGGAGAGCTACCCTGATTTTTCAGGATGTATTGCTCGACTTTAGGGTAATTTTTTTGATATAGATGCTTCAAAACAAGATCATCGTTACGCTTTATAGCTCGTATGATTTCTTCTTGCCCAAGTAAGCTGGTATGATTCGTCAACTCTTTCTGCATCTATGCCATAGGATTACAGAAAGATAAGGCTTTTTTAAATCACAGCACAAAAAATGTCTCGAATCTCAGATTTTATCTAAGGGCAAATTTATCCTTTTGGTATCAACAGGATAGCAGAAGGAGGGAGCCCTATATGACTCCCTCAATCTATTGTTTCAATACTTTTGCGATTCCTACGAATTCCTGCTCCTTTTTGAAACTAAGCAAATAGAGCTGAGGTGCCAGTCCTTCAAGAGAAAGACTATTCCGACTATTTTCCAGTTTAAGGCTTCTGATCAACTGCCCTTGCATATTTCTCAATTCTACCTCATCACTTCTGTTTCTGTCGTCAAGCTCAATGAAGATTTGATTGTTAGCGGGATTGGGGTAAAAGTTGATTCCCAATGCTTCCAAATCTTCGATTCCGGTAGTGCTTGAAGTTGTGGCCTCTTCTGTCGGAGGATCAAATAATTGATAGAGGGCATGATTGCCAGTTTCGGAATTCTGGTTGTAGTCAAAAAGTCGAAAATGATAGGTTTTGCTTGGATCTAAATCTGTAAGGCTAACACTATTTCCATTTCCGTTATAGGCTACATAGGTACCTTCTCCCAAATCATCTCCTTGTCCAAAGCTTGCATTTGCCAGGTAATCTGTCCCATCCAGGGGAAATTTCTTTACTGTCTCAGCTTCTTTTACCAATAAAATCCTTTTCTCTCCATCTCCTGAATCCCAACTTACCGTAAGAGAAGTATTCCCATCTCCAGAAAAAACCATATTGCTTCCGTTTTGTAAAGGACTTTTGAGGAGATCGTGATTGGGAAAGCTGCTGGTCTGAGCAATACAGTTCCAGGGCAAGCCATCCAATGCGCCCCAGAAATTACCGGCATTTCCATCTATAATTCTTTTGTTCAGAATAATGGCCCAGGTGTATCCATTCATGGTTCTCGCCCAAATGCTGGCCGTTCCATCCAAGGCCCCTGTATGCCACCAGTTTCCTGCACTGTTTACGGACCATCCCTGCGCATAAGAATTGTTGTTCGCGCCAGGTGTCGTCATATTGGAAATCGTCAATGAATTGATAAGATCCGGTTTGGTTTGAAAACCATCAATGGCGACCAATAGGCGAACCAAATCCCGGGAAGAAGCAATCCAGCCGCCATGTGCGTCCATAGCTTCGAGGTTCCAGCCACCGTATTCCCAGGGTACACTGGTATTATTGCCATATACATCCAGAGAATTATATCCATTACCCAGGTATTCTCCTTCTCTTTCACGCTTGTCCATCAACATATTTTTTCCGATGTACATATCATGAGCTCCTATAGGTGTTAAAAGGCGGTCTTTTACGTATTGCTCATAGGATTTACCTGTTACTTCTTCGATAACCAGCCCTAGTGCCAGATAACCTATATTGGAATAGGAATAAGCAGTCCCGGGAGTAAAATTCAGGCCTTTTTCCATCAAGAAACGGATCAAACTTGTCTCGGAGACAGGATTGGCAGTCCCCAAAGAAGCGGAGACATGCAAGGGAAATCCTATAGGATCGCAATGCCCCGGATCCCATCCATAGGGAGTCGCTGCTCCCGTAATACAATCTACATCTCGATTCCAGCCTCCTGAATGCTCAAGGAGCTGCTGAACGGTAATATCGAAAACCCTATTATCACTGACATTGGCAGCATTTAATTCTGTATTATTTGCCAGGATACCATTGGGACCAAATACTTTGTCGGAATAATTGAGCAAACCATCCTCGATCAACTTATTTATAGCTACTGAAGTGATGGGCTTCGAAATACTGGCAATCCGAAACATATGGTAAGGCTGGGTTTCCTCAGTTTTTGCTATATCTGCATGCCCAAATGCTCTCATATATACCAGCTTCCCATTTTTGGACAGGGCAAAGGTCGCACTGGGAATATCATAGGTGTTCATGAATTGATTTACCAGAATATCGCAGCTAGACATGCCTGGTACGGGTATCCCGGTCTGTGCGTATCCTGAGATACAACTGAAGAAAATAAATAAAGGTAAAATATACTTTTTCATAAGGTTTTTATATGCATCGATTTTACCCTTGATAAGTCATCAAAGGCTACTAAAGATTTTATAGGTCGACTTGGAAAATGTGGTAACTAATACCGATCTGAAGGATGAGCGGATAGGTTCCTTCTGAATCACCCGCATTCCGTTTGACAATGTCAAACATGCTGAATCCCACTCGGGCCTGTGCTTTCAATTGCTCAGTTAGGGCATATTCCGCGCCCGCTACCAGACTAGGATAGACAACTTTGATTCTATTTGATAAATCTCGGGTACCGGCAGAGGTATCTGAAGGTGCAGGGGTTCCTGCTTTAATTTTTCGACTTTCCTTTGCAGAGATTCGAAAGCCTATTTGGGGCCCAAATAATAATGTTAACTGATCTTTCAGCTCATATTTGATGAGTAAAGGGACGTTTACAAAGTCGTATATTAATTTCTGATCATACACCACATCAGAAAATGAACTAAAGTCATAATTGGGGTTTCTCGCGCCTTCCTGGGCGTAGAATATTTCTGCCTGAAATAACCAATTGTCTTTGTAGGGTAGTTCACCCGCCAAGCCCAATACAAGTCCTGTTCTGGGACCTAAATTGCTATAGGTGTCACCAAACAAGGTGGCCAGGTTTATGCCTCCTTTAACTGAAACTTTTAGGAAATCCTGGGCTATCCCCTTACTTCCTACAGCCAGGAAAAGGAGAACTATAAGACTGAAGAATTTGGAGTAATGTGATGATCTTGACATAATGAGGATGTTTACTACACATCGTACACCCTAAAAAATGTCATCATAGATTAAACTAAGTCCCAGGGACCAGGCCTGAGACTTAGTTATGCTTCCAATTGTGAATGGGGCAGATCGACCCCTCTGTGCAAGGAATATTTTTCTTAAAATTCTCTGCCAAAAATAAAATGAATCTGTCCACCGGACTTTATGCCTGAAGGATCAGTATCAAATCCATAGCCCCAATCTAGTCCGAGCAGACCGATCATCGGAACTTGCATACGGAGACCGAAACCTGCACTTTTCTTGAAATCAGAGAGATTGAAATTGCTGAAGCCTTCGGATGCACTTCCCATTTCTGCAAATCCGAGGAGCCAAATGGGGAATTGAGGACTTAGTTCTATCGGATGCCTGACTTCAAAAGATAATCGGTTGAATAAGGTGAAATACGAACCATCATTGTCGAAGACCTGGGCTTTGTATCCTCGCAAAGGTATGGGATCGATTCCTCGGATTCCTCCATTATTTGCATTTAGGATCCCTGCGCCTCCCAGCACAAATCGTTCGAAAGGCGATACTCCTAAAGCTGAATTATATGCGCCCAGATATCCGGCATCCCATCGCCCTTGTAGCACTAGTTTCCCAACTGGATTTAGGAACCATTGACTCTTGATGCGGATTTTGTAGTATTCCAGGAATTTAAATTTCTCTGCAGCTCCCATATTCTCATAATCTTTATCCTCTCCGAAAAGAGAGTAGGGAGGTGTAAATTCTGCAGATATCTCATTAAAGGATCCACTGCTGGGAAACATAGGATGATCCAGACTGTTTCGGGTAAAGCTTTGGTTGAGGGTAATCGAATTGATAAAAGCTGAGGGTTCTCCTTCGAATTCCGGATAGAAATTTCCAGGATTCAGGATATCATAGTTTCTATAGGAAAGAGAAGTTCTGGACTGGGTATAATCATCTGGAAAGTTGAGAAATGTTCCATAATCTACAGAAGCCGCAAAGCTCCTTGTTCTGAAAAGTTCGGTGCTTCCATCATCCCCGCTTACCTCGCTTTCGAAATTGTAATAATTGAGTCCTACCCCAAAAGAATTGGGCTTTTTTCCTCCCAGCCAGGGTTCGAGGAAATTAATGCTGAAGTTGTTGCTTCGGCCCGTACTTTGAAAGGCCAGATTGAGCTGCTGTCCATCTCCTCCGGGAATCGGGTTCCAGGCTTTGGGATTGAATAGTCTTTTTGTAGAAAAATTGTTGAGGGTCAATTGCAGTGTACCTACCAAACCGCCGCCAGTAACATTTCCATCTGAATCAGTACTTCGAGGACTCCAACCTCCGGAAAGCTGAATGCGATCAGAAGGCTTTTCAGTCAACTTGTATTCCAAATCCACCGTACCTGTTTCTGCATTAGGAGTAGGAATAATATCCATGGTCTGTGGATCGAAATAATTCATAGCAATGAGTTCGCGCTGGCTACGAATCAGGTCATTTCTGCGAAAAATATTTCCGGGTTGTGTTCGCAAAGAACGCATTATGACTTCATCACTGGTTTTTGTATTTCCCGTCAGGGTAATTTTGCCTATGGTCGTTGGAGCCCCTTCCTGTATCCGTAGATTCAGGTCAATAGAATCTCCATGAATGCCACTTTCAACTGGATCTATTCGGAAAAATAAATGACCATTGTCCAAATAGAGGGAACTTAGACCCGGATGTCTCATCCCTCCATAAATCCTTTCCTGTAAAAGTGCATCGCTATAGATATCTCCTTTTTTTATGCCCAATGCGAGCTGGAGTACGGAATCAGAATAAGTGTAATTCCCTATGAAGCGGATATTTCTGTGATAAAAGCGCTTTCCCTCCTCCAATTTCATATAGAGACTGATATGACCGGCCTTATTTATAGCTATGGAGTCTGCAAGTATTTCAATATCCCGATATCCTTTATTCCGATAAAAAGCCAGAATCTCACCTTTGGCTATATCAAGGGCCTGCTCCGTAAATTTTGATTGCTTCCAGAATCTTAAGGCTGTCTTCCTGGGTAAAGATTTTAAGGGTTTGCGTAGTTCTGCCTGGCTAACATGTTCATTTCCACTCAGATAAATGTTCTCAATTTTCGTCTTGGGTCCTTTTTTGACTTCAAAACTCATAAGAATGCCGCTTTTCAGAATGGGATCAGCTTCTTGCTTAACAATTATTTCAGATCTATAGTATCCTTTCTCAATGAGATAGTTTCTGATGATTCGTTTGGCTTTCACCATTTTTGCCGGACTAAATAAGGCTCCATTCACCAACCCCATTTTATCCTGAAGGTCCTCGATCTGTCTTTTCTTGAGCCCAATGATCTCAAATCCACTTATTCGGGCTCTTTCTATAAGGATGAGTTTAAGGTAGATGTCATTTCCGGAAATGCTGTCTTTTTGAATTTGGACATCCTCAAAAAGATCAGATGCATAGAGGCGTTTTATAGCATCTGAAATTTGAAAACCAGGAACGCTTAATTGCATACCTTCTGCTAAACCGCTGAGGTTGATGATCTGCTCAGGATGGGCAGAACGGGCACCGATGATTTCAAGGGATTTTAGGTGAAAGCTTTTACTTTCTGTGTTTACGGATTGTGCATACGTGCTAGCCAGGATCAGACTAAGCAGGAATAAACTGATAACTTTTTTCACACATTCTTAATTAGGATCTACATTCTTTTTATACTCAGTAGTCCGCTTTTCATTAAGATGCGTTGCATAGCCGTAAGGGAATTAGGAAAACTTTAACATTCTTAAACCTTTGTTTTATGTTAAAGTCAGTTTCCCAATTATTTCAATAAATCTCTCTCATAAGCTGCCTTTACTAGACCTGCAGAATTTTTGGCATTCAGCTTTCTCAGGAGGCTTTTTCTATGAGAGATAACAGTTGATGGACTTATAAAGAGCTTCTCAGCTATCTCTTCGGTTGTATACTCTTCTACGATTAATTCAAGAACATCCTTCTCCCTACGGGTAATTTTTGGCCTTTGGTCAAATTTCTGACTATTGTGGGCGTTTTGGGGAGACATGCTGGCAACCAATTGATGGGTTACTTCTTTGCTGTAATAAGAATTGCCCATAGCGACATGCCGGATCGCTTCAATCAGCTCTTTTTTACCTGTATTTTTCAGTAAATATCCCTTAGAGCCCGCCCGGATCATTTTGGTGATGATGCCGGGTTCGTGATGCATGGTCAGGGCAATGATGGGGATTTCCGGATACTTCTGGCAAATTTGCTGGCAAAGGGCTACCCCATCTATGTCCGGCAAGTTTACATCCAGCAAAATGAGGTGAATCTCTTCTTCTGATTCAAGGATATCTAAAGCCGTTCGGGCGTCGAGTGCATGATGAAGCAGGCGAAGGTCAGCTTCGCTAGATAGCAGAGCCTTTATTCCATCTACGAGCACCAAATGATCATCAACAATGAGAATGTTCAGCATAGCTTCTTATTATTTATTCCGCTTCAGGAAGTAAAGGTATACAAATGTAAATGGAAGTTCCTTTGCCAGGTCTACTATCAATATCAAGACTTCCTTTGAGTAATTCTACCCTTGATCGCACATTCATCAATCCAATGCCATCACTTTTATTATTTGAATCCTGGTATCCAATGCCATCATCTTCTACCGTCAGACTGATTTGATCCGGATCCGTTTGTACCTGGACGATCAGCTCTTTTGCCTGGGCATGTTTGACTGTATTCCTCAACAATTCCTGCACAATTCGGTACATGGATACCTGCGTACTTTCATCTATTTGTCGGTCGATATGTAGCATGCAACTGATCTGGAGTTTGGTAGACTGCTGAAGGTTGATGCACATATCCTGAATGGATTGTTCAAGACCGTATCGACTAATGGTACCTGGCATGAGGTTATGAGAGATTTCCCGTATCTCCTGGCAGGCTTCATCAAGCATTCTTTCGGCTTTTTGATGCAGCTCAGATTCTTTGACTTCGGGTATGTCATTCTGAATCGCTGCAACCAGCATTTTTACCGATGCCAAATGAGAGCCCAAACCATCATGTAATTCCCGGGCCAGACGTTTGCGTTCCAATTCTTCTCCACTGATCATGGACCTTAGGCTTTCTGCTTCTCGTTCCTTTTCAGAGGTTTCCAATTTGGCTTGCAGAAGTTGTCTTCTTTTTTGGTTTCCATACCGAAAGACAATGAAAAGCAAAATAAGCAGTCCCACGCTGCCTATAAGGAAGTAGATCTGGGCATTTTTTTCAAGTAGATCCTTTTCATTCTCCTGAATGAGGAGTTCATTTTGGGTGACTTCATTTTGAAGCTCCAGGTTTCTTTGTTCTTTTTGAGCGGCTCTGTACTTTTCTTCTAAACCCTGGACGATCTCGGTTTTCTCGGCAGTGAATAGGGAATCGTCAACTTGCTTGAAGAGGGTATGAAATTCGAAGGCAGCTTTGTAATTGCCCAACTTTGAATAAGTTTGAGACTTGAGATCATAGGTTTTGGCCATCCCATTCCTGCTCTTGAGCTCCCGACTTAATTCTTCTGCCCGGGAAAGGTGGCTCAGAGCTTTTCTATATTGACTCTCCATGAGGTAGAGGTCGCCCAGATTGAGGCTAAGTTCCAGCATCCCGATCTTGTCCTGCCATTGAAGTTTTTCCTGTAGCGCTTCTTCCAGGAGCTTTTTCGCAGATGTATAATCAGCTTCGGCTTCCAATAACTTACCGATGCGGATTTTAAGCATATTTTCCTCTGTTGGATCGGAGAGTTTGTTGATATGCAAATCGAGGGCAGACCTGTATGCTTTTAGTGCATTTGGACGATCTTGTTGAGCTTCGAGTGCACTTCCTTTGTATTTATAGTTTTGGGAAGTAAGATGGGAAAGGTTCATACTTTCTGAAAGCTCTATTCCCTCCTCAGCATATCGGATCGCTTTCCCCCAATCTTTCTGTTGTACAAATAAGTCGGCTATATCGGTAATAAGTGCTGCTCGTAAGAGTTTATTCTTCAGATCACTGGCCATTTCCAGGGCTTCAAATAAATAAGCTTGTGCCAGATCATAGGCTCCCTGCTTGAGACAAAGGTCTCCCACATGATGAAGTTCACTGACCAGTACTTCGGCCTCTTCTGTTTCTCTCCGTAAGACCAATAGCTCATCAAAATAGAGATGAGCGCTATCCAGTTTTCCCACGGCCATATAAATGGTCGCCAATTGATTGAGTGCTTCTATGCGGTGTTCTTCACTTCCCAGTTTTTTGGATAACTGATAAGCTTCTCGTAATGGAGCCAAAGCATCCAGAGAACTACTTTGATTATTTTTAGTAGTTGCTATTCCGATCAGTGAATGGAAATAGGTCTCTTCATCCTTTTGGCAATTGGCTTCTTTGCCTGCCAGCTGAAAGTGATGTAAGGAGGATTCATAAGCTCTCTGAAAATAATAGAGATAGCCAAGTTCCAGGTGAATCCGAGCCTCATTTTTGGGGTTTTTCCCCGCACTCAATTCCTCCAGACTCGATAACTGGGATTCTGCTGCTTCGTATTCATTGGCGAAAGGGGATTTTTCTGCTCTATCCAGGTGAAAATTGATCTCTTTATATAAATCTCCACTGCTGAGGAGTTCTGAAAGTTGAATTTCCCTTTCGCCTACATTTTCCTGAGCAAAAAGAATTTGAGGAAGTGTGAAAAACAGGACAGATGCCAGTACCCCTCGCCAGAAAATGGCTTGAGAAAGACCTCGCATTTTTATGTGCCTGCTACTACTCATTTAAGGTTAAAAATGTATCGTAAGATTGGTTCTCCAGTGATCCAGGGGCCAATCCTGATTACTGACTCTTTGCCAGGAATATACACTTTTCAAGATAAGAAAGTGATTGATTCTGTATGCTAAAGCTACGGAATGTCTCCGAAGGGGATCATCCCATCTGCTTCCCCCATTTTCCATGCGATTAAAATGAATAAAGCCTAAACGATAGGCAGCATAAAATCCCGGGAAGGAAGGTACTTCAACCTTCAGGTCCGCATAAGCCCCTAAACTCCATAAGGGATTGGTGAAAGGAGAATTTGGGGTAAATTGATTGAGAGAATCATTAAAAACGGGTACCCGATATCGACTGGCGATAATTTCACCCCCTATTTCAAAATAATTAAAGCCCGTTTTAAAATCGGTACCTAATAACAGCTGACGAAAACTACCTGCATTTTCCAGCAAAAGGGTTTCGTCATTATTGTCCAGTATCCCTCCATAACTGAAGCTGAATCCCTGCGTCCAGAAATAGATGGGATGGTATTGGATGCGTCCCATTAAAGTTGGGCGAAAAGCTCTACTCAGTTTTGGGCTGGCAATGGGGGCTGCCTGACTAATGGCGAGATCTACTTCCAGGGTATCGGCAATGATTTTCCAGTGAAATTTCAATCCATTTCCATACCCATAGGCATAACTCATATTACTTCCCCAGTCTCGCCTTCCGTTATAAATAATTCGACCTGGTTCCTGAAGTCCGGATGCATAACCTAATTGATCCGAGATATTCACATAATAGGCATAGGGCAGGGGAGGGCTAACCATGAGCCTGTCCTGAGGAAGAATATTCTGGTAAAAATTCCCGATAGGGAGAAGGAAACGGCCCAGTTCCAGCCGAAATTTATTGTTATCACTCTTATACCTGAGCACTGCCTGTGCCAGCACCCACTCATTGAGATCATTTCCCCACATGCGTCGAAGTTGAAGCCTGCCGAGGAATGAGAAATTTTTGTGAAAACGGAATTCTGAGCGAAGATTTGCTTCTTGTATTCCCAGAAACCAATCTCTCTTTTCCGGGTGGATGCCATTGTAGAAATAATGAGATCCTTCCTGCCCCCAATTCAAGTCTGTACTCAAACTGCCTCCTATCGCAATTCGAGCACCCTTGAATTCATTTTCCTGTGCTTTCAATTCTGCTTTGCCCACAAATAAGAGGCAAAGGATAAAGATGTAAATGTTAGTGCGCATCTTATCTATTTAGGTCCCAGCTTCGAAATAAGTTTTCTCCTCCCTCCAATTCTATCTCCCGACTATAGGAATCCAACATCGGGTGGATGATCTCCATACGATAGCGTCCATCTGGTAAATTCCTGATTTCATATTCCCCTCTTGCGTCCAGTCGAGAAAAATAAGGGGTATCCACACTGATAACATAGGCCCGCATATGGGCATGTATATCACAAAATATTTTTATGGTACCGGTTCTGTCTATGCGTTTGGGATAAACATGACCCGGAGGTCTTCTGCCAATATTAAAAGAGGCCCGTGGCGCCCTACTGAATACATTGTGGTACTGATTATCCTCATTTAAAAAATAAACAGTACTTCCCGGAGTGATCAGCAAAACCTGCGGAATGAATTTCTCCTTTTTCTGGGTGATCACTGCATTTTCCATGGGGCTGGTCCTGGCATCGAAATCCAGCGGATGTAAAACCACATGAACGTCCCGAATATCCAGTTCGTCATGCGGGGCATCATCATAGGCATGCAACTTGCCGACCCTCGGTGAATGATCCCTGGGAAGGAGAACTTCACCAGAAAAACTGTTTCTCTGTGCCAATACCTCATTTGCGATTCCGAAAAATACCAAAAGCAGAAAACTAGCTAGTGAGTATTTTCCTAATTGAGAGAGTGCAAATAAGCCTGAAGCTTGTAGCCCTTTTAAAGGGATTTTATAGAAAGTATGGTGTATGAAACTCAAACTATTAATATATACTGTGCTTATTAAATATATATGCTATTTCCCAGATATATAAATTAACATATATAAAGCTGCTAATTGGACCTACAAGTTGAGAATTTTCTGACTGCCATCCATCCCCCTTTGGGGGGAATTTTCAGAATTGAATTTCCCCCCAAAGGAGGATTGATCTTAAGGGAAAATCATAGCTATTTGCAGTCGTTGGTAAGCACAAGGGTACACAAATAATCATACACGATATCCACCTTGCCTTCCAAAGACATAAAAACAATCACATTCGAAGAAGACGCATAAGTGTAAAAAATATGACGCTTTGCGCAGCAAGCTTTCAAGAATATTGAAAGCCCGGGAGAAAACATCCTCTTTTTTCTTCAAATGATCTAACCTTAAACTAGAAAAAATAACCGTTATGACTGAGCAAGAAACCATCAAAAACGTCCTCTCAGGGAAAACCGAAGAGTTTGAAAAACTGGTAAAAAAATATACAAGCTATTTGCGCAAAGTGGGGCACTATTACCTGTTCGAAGGAGGAGAGGTAGAAGATATGATCCAGACTACTTTTCTGAAAGCTTTTGAAAACTTGCACAAGTTCAGGGGAGATTCGTCCTTCAAAAGCTGGTTGATTCGCATCATGATCAACGAATGTAAGCAATCCAACCGTCGCAAGGGGCTTTTCCGCAAGTATCAGAACAACTTTAATAAAGCAGATTTCCCATTAGCACCTACTACAGAACACCAGGTGATAAATACGGAGATCAGGAATCAACTGGATCGTGCCATATCACGCCTGGCTCCAAAATATAAGTCAGTAGTCGTGCAGCGCCTGGTGATGGGAGCTTCAACCTCAGAAACAGCTAATGACCTTGGGATTTCGGAGGAAGCGGTTAAAATTCGTCTGTTCAGGGCCAAGAAAAAGTTGCGGGTGGATTTGCTCAAGGAAAGCGATATGGACCAGCTTTATACGGGAAGTCAGAAATACCAGATGGCCTATGCCGGCTAAAAAGATATAAGAATATTTTAGGTAACGTGTTATTACAAATAGAGACCCTCTCGGCATAGCTGAGAGGGTCTTTTGATATACAATCGTTTGAAGAATTAGTCGGGTAAATTTTCCAATGCATCCTCGGTTCCGCATTCGAAGGTGATTTTTGCAAACTTTAGAACGTGCACTGGAACACCTCCTGTATTGTTAAAAGGAGGAATTTTGGCACTATAAGTAACAGGAGGAGCCTTCTCACAAGCTATTTTGGTCTTGATCCATCCTTGCTCATTGAAAGGAACAGGATCGTCATAATTCATCAGGTGGGTGATTTCTACAGTTTGGTTTTTCAATACATCACCCAAGAAAAAGCTTCTTGGATTCTCAGTTGTAGAACTACCCTGAGTAACCCAACTTGAGAAAGCACCATTTGCTGTTAGGGTAAAGATTGTGATCCAATTTTTTCCAATAAGATTGGCGCTTACTTCTGAGGTAAAGGTGCAGCCACATTTCCCTTTGTCAAAAGGACCTTCCAGTCCTTTCGAGTTCACCTGAACGTCCTTACCATTGACTATAATTTTCAGAGGTTCCTGCTTGATGATTTCCTCAGCCTCTTCTAAAGGTGCACATGCGAATAATAGACCAAGGAGAGTGAATTGTAATGCTTTAATAAAAATGGTTTTCATAGAATTGTTGATTGTGACTAAAGCTTAATAGGATTCCCAATCTCTTTCTTAGGAGAAAGGGAAATGATTGATGCGCATTAAATCGAATTAGAAATGGAGCTGTAGTCGACTTTGTCCAAACTCATTTAGATAAGACGAATACCTTTCATTCATCTAAACAGCTCAATACAATTTTTTCTAAAAATTTAGCTCTGCGTGTAAATGGCGACAGCCGGGTAGGATTTCGCCCGCTATTTTTGTGGGATATTTAATCCTATAAACCCTGCATTTGATGACGTTTCGCCACTACTTAATCCTTATAAGCCTGCTTTTTGTAGGATCCTTTTGTTTTGCTCAGGAACACGACAAATCCGAAAAGACACATCAAGCAGAAGGAGCCTGGGAAATTGTTTTTTCCGGATTGCATTTTTTTCAGCCCGGAAGTGAAGCTGCAGAGGAAAGGCTTTGGGGAAATGAGTTGCACCTTACCTATTGGTTTAATCATCATTGGGCGCTAGGAGTCGGTTACACCCTGAAATATGAGGAAGCGGGCGAATTGGGACATGAACTTGCCTTGATTGGGAGTTATAAACCAGCCAAATGGATTACCTTCAATGCTGGTCCCAATTTTACTCTGGGGAATGAAGAGGAATCACTTACGGTCTCAGCCTATATCGAATCAGAGATCAATATATTCATTGGAAATCACTTCCATTTGGGGCCGGTGATTGGAGGCCTCTTGGGGGAACATGCCGAAATGTTTTCCGGGATTCATTTGGGCTATGAGTTTTAGGATATTTATGCTTTGTTGATGGCATAAATGTCGATGGACTCGCTTTTTCCTCTTAGCAAAACCGAACCCATGCGTTCAAAAGAGATGGCTTTGTATTGTTCAAGTTTGGATATCAAATCTCATGAGATCATGAGATCAGGAGATCAGGAGATCAGGAGATTTCTTTGGTATTCTTTGCACTTAGCCAATATGCGGGCAGTCATATTCAATGCATCTCCGGAATAGGTCATATTCCTTTCTCCCGGACTATGTAGTGTTCTTGTGCAATTGTAGTATTTTCGTTTTGCCGCTAACCCAGAGGCTAGGGTTTACCCAGGGCCTCTAGTTTTCGAGCATAAGTTTCTATCACTTCCAAAGTAGTCCGATCTGTATCATAAACCGAATACCATCCCTGGTATTCATGCGGAGGATCGCCGATAAACTCATCTCCGGCTTTCCAGATCGCATGGGGTGCTCGAGGCCTTCCTTCTCCCCCCCATGCCCAGAAATTACATCCCACGAGTGTTGAACCCGCTTTTGCCCTGCTATAAACTTCTTCAAACATATATTGATAATAGGCATCCCGTGCCTCAGTAGTAGCAGCCGGATTATGGTCATCTTCATCACGCGCAATGCCAAATTCTTCCATAACCAGGGGTTTGCCTAATTCCTCCGCTGCCGTAATATGCCTGTTCAAATATTTTAAAGCTTTCTCCTTTGCCTTAGGAAAAGTTTTATCATGATCGTTGGGGTCATACCAACCCCAATTCTGAATCCAGATGTGAACAGTCAGATAATCTATATGCTTGAATTTATTGTCCTTTTTCGCATGGGTCCCAGCAAGTTTGGAAGGAGTATAGCCTTCGCTTCCCGTGGTTAAGAGATGATGGGGATCCAGACTTTTGATCAGGCTGGCGGTTTCCTTGATCCACTTTCGATATTTTCTGGGCTTCAGGATGCCTCTGGCTTCATTGGCAATTTCCCAGGCCATGATATGGGGATCATCCACATAGGCAAGACCATTTATACTATTCTTTCTTCCAAGAATGAATTTAATATGATCTTCGAAAAGCGATTTTGCTTCCTTATTGCTATAAAAATCAGCTGTATAAGTTTGGTAAGTCGCCCAATTTCCTCCTTCTGCTGGAGGAGGGTAGGGGATTTTCTTCTTTTTTGTCCAGGCTTTGTATTGAGACATGCCACCTGACCAGGGCCAGAAATTATTCAGGCAAACGACTGCATACATATCGCGTTTTGCCATTTCAGCCAGAAGAAAATCGAGTCCTTTCAATACCTGCTCATTATACTTACCCGCTTCTGGTTGGAGGCTTGGTAGCATCCGCCAGGGTTCATCATCTGGACCTTCACTAGCAGCCATCACCCGTAGATTCTTTACGCCCAGTTCCTTGAGTTGATCAAGTTCTCGCAACAATCTGTCCTGATCTCCACCTTCGCCTTCCGAACCTAAATTCATTCCGTACCAAAAGTTTGTTCCGAGGAAATAATAGGGCTGATTTTGCAAGATAAATTTTCCGTTTTCAATACGGATAAAATCATTCTGAGCGTGGCTCATAAAGGGAATTTGAAATATGAGTAGAATAAAAAAGGGGAGGAATCTTCTCATGATCGAATTTGCTATTTATTGAGGGGAAAGGCAAGTTCTGGAAAATCTTCCTTTTTAGTACCTTAGCCCAAACTTATCAGTATGTTGATCGGGATAGGCGGACTCAGTAGATCAGGCAAAACGAAGCTGGCAAAGCGGATAAAGGGTTTGTACAAAGAGCGAAAGGTGATTTTGCTCCATCAGGATGACTTTGTCAAAGCAGAAAAAGACATCCCGATGATACAGAAGCATATTGACTGGGAAGTCCCTGAATCCATAGACCTGCCCAGGTGGAAAAGCACCATAGAGCAGGCCAGAAGAGAACATGAAATCGTGATTCTGGAAGGAATCTTCACTTTTGCTTTCCCCGAAATCAATGCAGCATACGACCGAAGCATTTTTGTCGAGATACCAAGGACCGTGTTTCTCGATAGAAAGAGGCTAGACGTAAGATGGGGCAGAGAACCTGAGTGGTACATTCAGTATATCTGGGGCGCATACCAAAGGCATGGTCTTCCCCCGGAAGAGATGGAAGTTTATCGCTTGTCGGGAAACCGCAAAACAGATATGGAAGCCCTGAAGTCCTATTTAGGGATTTGAGACTATTCCACCTCCAGGCGTGGTACAGCCTGTCGGATCAACTTCTCTTTGAGTATAGCCCACAATTGGACTGAAAAGTGTACTTCCTACCCAAATCCCATTTGCCTTATAAAGTCCCGTTGTTCCTCCAGGAAGAATATCCCAGGTATGGGTTTCTCCATACGGTAGTACTTGGCTGGAAAGAATGCGAACTCCATTATAATAATCCCCGACTTTCAATTTTTTCATAGCATTGTAGGACTGATCTGGATGTGAAGGGCTCAGTCGTACTTCCTTGCCATCTTCCAGGCATAGGTGTAGCATTTTATGGTCGTCAAGAACCTGCGCTTTCCTAAACCAAATGATAGGTTGAGCTTCTATTTGTTTGGAGAGGTTTTGGGTAATGACCCAATCTCCTTCTTTGAGGCTGGAAACTGCTTTTTCACCTTCGGGAGTTGCAATCATTGTTTCGGGCGAAAGACAAAGGCATCTGCCTTCTACGCCTCGTACAAAAGTCGAATCATTGATTTCAAATATTTTGGTACTGTCGCTCAGGATGGAGACTACAGGAGGCAAAGGTAAAACGGGATGACATATGATTTGTATCGGCCAGCTCAGGGTGTCCGCAGGATCGAATGAAGTAAGATCACAGGAGTCAGCGGTAATTAAATTCATATCTTCTCCCAAACATTCCGCAAAACATTCAGACCTGTACCAGTTTCCTTCTGATGTGCAGACAAAGTCTCTACTTTCAAAATCGCAGTTACAATTGCTGAAATCCGGGAAATTGACCGAAGGATTCAGGGCCTCTTCTTCGCAGGAAAAAAGTAGCAGAACTGATAAAAAGAGAGAGAGTTTTATAAGGGAAAATTTCATAGCTGGATATTTTTTGTGTTTGGCTGTTTTGAATTTAAACGGAGCAATCCGTTCTTTTGCTGCGTAGATGCAAAAGAAAAGATATTTTAAAAGTTTTGACGCCTTACGTTTCCTGGCCTTTTTCAAGGTCTTTCTTTTTCATTTACCCATCTCCAACTTCCCATTATTCTCCTACCTGAAAGCCGGAGGAGGCATAGGGGTAATGTTCTTTTTTGTACTTAGTGGCTTCCTGATTACCCATATTATCCTGGAGGAAAAGGAAGCTAAGGCTAGGCTAAACCTTAAGAATTTCTTTCTTCGACGAATCCTGAGAATCTGGCCCTTGTATTATGCCATGATTCTATTTGCTTTTTTGACACCCTGGATTCTGGGGATTCTCGGTTTGACTGCTTCTGATGCCGGTTATGAACCCAATTGGTGGATGAGTCTGGGCTTTTTGGAGAATTATCGGATGATTTTGCTGGGAGAATCTCCCAATGTTGCTCCACTGGGAGTAATGTGGTCGCTCTGCATTGAGGAGCATTTCTATCTGTTTTGGGGAATCACACTCTATTTTCTTCCTTCAAAGAAGCTTCCTTATTTGCTATTTGTATCCATCTTAATTTCACTATTATCCCGCTTTGTGTTCTTTCAAAAAGGATGGGACAGTCTCGACCTTCTTACAAATCTGGATCTATTTGCAGTAGGAGCATTGCCGGCATATTTGCTGACGGAAAAAAGGGATAGTTTTCGCTTTCCCCGATATGCTACCTTTACTTCCCGGATCATGCTTCTCTTTATCCTGATCCTTGTATTTGTTTATCCTCATTTTTCCGGACAAATCCATTTCGTATTTGGGCCTTTGCTGTTGGGCATCGCCTTTATGTGGATTCTTGTTTTGTTTATACCGGAGGACGCCAGTTTGAGCATTTCTGATGAAGCATTAATCAGCATTTTGGGGAAATATACTTATGGTCTGTATGTTTACCATACCATAGTCATCGCTTTGTGTTTACAGCTTTGGGAAAAATTTCTGGCTGAAGCAGGAGGCTATCTCGAATCTTATCTCTTTGGACTCTTGTGTTTGAGTCTTTCGATTCTGATCAGTTGGCTGTCTTATCTGCTTTTGGAGAAGCCTTTTTTGCGGTTGAAAAAGTATTTTTATTAAAAAAATAGGGACAGAATATAATCTGTCCCTTCATATAGTGAATATTTATGTTCTGTTTTATCCCAGAGCTTTACCTACTTTTTCGAGTAGGGCTTTGGTGGCTTTAATTCCTGCGTATTCGTCAAGTTCACTCCCTTCATATTCCACACCTACCCAACCTTTGTAACCAGCGTCCTTAACGATTTTCATCATCTTCATATAGTCGGTATGGATCTCATCTCCGGCATCATTGAAGTCATGTGATTTTGCTGAAACGGCTTTGGCGAAAGGCATCAGTTCCAGGACTCCCTGATAACGATCATATTCCTCTTCACATCCATTTTCTCCCCGCTTGATACAAAAGTTTCCAAAGTCAGGCAAAGTGCCGCAATTATCCATGGCGATCTGACTCATTACATCTGATAGCCAGGTTCCATTAGAGGAATAGCCTCCATGGTTTTCGACAATCACATTTATGTCCATGTCACTAGCAAAAGTCGCAACGGCTCCCAGTCCACTAATGGCTGCTGCCTTCACATCTTCAGCTGTACCTTCTCCATAGGCATTTACACGGATCGAATGACAACCCAGAAATTTGGCAGCTTCTACCCATTTATAATGGTTTTCTACAGCTTCTTTTCTTTTGGCTTCATTGGTATCTCCCAGCCCACCTTCTCCATCTATCATGATAATGAGGGGAGTAACTCCATTGTCGCTACAGCGAGTTTTCAGGTCTCCCAGGTAGCTTTGGTCTTTGGCTTTATCCTTGAAAAACTGATTTACAAATTCTACTCCTTCGATTCCAAATTCATTTTTGGTAATAGCTGGAAAATCGAGATTGTCAATTTTGCCAGAGAATAGGGCCTTATGTAAAGACCATTGGGCAAGAGATATGTTGAAGAACATGGAAGTAGCATCTGCCATTTCCTCCATACCAGCATCTTTTTTGTCTGAACTTGTCTTTTCTCCTGCGCATGAATTGAGTAGCCAGGGGGAAAGTATTAGCCCTGAGCCTAATAGGGCACCATTCTGTAAGAAAGCTCTTCTGTTAGTAGACATAGTTTTAATTGATAAATTTTGGGTATCCGAATATAAGGCTCCGAATCCATTTCCTAAAGTTAGGCTTGAAATTCGATCCATTCAAGCCGGGAGATCTCTATTTGAAGATAATTTAGCTTAGCATGTAGGGAGCAAAAGGTGAAAAAATGAAAAAGGGCCTACGATCAGATCGTAAGCCCTTGAGAATCTAAGTTTATCGTATCAGGGGATGATGCAGGATGCCTACTCTAACCAGTAGGTGATCTGCGTTAATATCTTTGAGGGATCGTCTACAGTCGTCGGATCGGTAATGTATTGCTCCGCAACTGGAAATTTTCTTTTCAATCCTTTTCTTAGGAGATAGGCTTCAAATTCGTCATGGCCTTTATCGATGGCATTATAATCACCATAATAATCCATCACCAGGGCTTTGCCTGCAGGAATGGTAATCAAGTCAAAATCACTTCCAACAATATTTCCATTTTCAATCGGAATGACCGCTGCCAAATCAGTTGAGCTACCATCCTCCGCATAAGAATAGTAAAGACCCATAGGATTTCCTGTAGCATTGATTCCACTTTTCCCTACATAAGCGAAAGCTGCAGGGAATACCTCTGTAAAGTAGGCTGTGATATCAGCCATATTAATTGTGCTCCTTTTGCCTACGTAATAGGTCTCGGGCATTTCCTTTTCTCTAATTTCAAAGCTCATAGGATTGTCTTCTATTAGTTTTTTGAGTCTTTTCAGGCCTTTATTATAATCCTTTTCGATAGCTCCTTTCATAAAAAGCATCATTGCATTGGTTGGTCGGGGAGCTTCACTGCTAAAGCCCCAGCTTACTTTGGTTCCTCCCTCTACTTCTTCAAGCTTCATATAGGTGTCTGCTTCAGACTCCCAGGGTGCTGTAAAAATGAGCTTTGTGTCCACCTTATCCATACCTTCAATGGCCGTGATCTCCTGTTCTCCACTTCCTACATCCGAATTGCCTTCCCAACGGTATTTGGCACCTACGGTACCATCTTCTCCGATAATTTCTTGTTTGATATTGGGGTCCATATCTGTCCAGGGATTCCAGGCGTCTCGGGCTTTGAAGGTTAAAACCTCCTGGAATACCATAGTTTTGCTTGCAGGTATTACTTCCGAAGTTTCTACCGCTACATTTGTAGGGGCGAATATGACCATGCCTAATATAGCAAGGAGCAAAACACCCAGGATAGAAAGGAAGATTTTCATAAATCGCATAATTGTGAATATTTGTGTGTGAGAGCAAATGTCCTTAGTCGCTAGTGTTTGACAATTGCGGTTGCTAAATTAATTTGAAATTCCCTTAAGAGTTTTTAGCAAATATACTAAATAAATTAGATAAAATACTAAAAATATGAATATTCCTGTTTTTGAGCTTGAACGAATTCAATCGCTGTACGAAAATACAGTGGATTATAACCTTACTGAAAGTGGATTCCACCCCTATTCCTTACATGAACTCTTAAACGAGGAACAACAAGCGGATATTTTACAGCTGACTCTGGGCTATGGTCAGACAAATGGGAGTATTTCTTTACGCAAGCGGATAGCAGCTATGTATCCGGCTGCAAATTTCGAACAGGTAGTCGTGACCAATGGTACTTCGGAAGCTAATTTTGTAGCCTGTCATAGCTTGCTAAAGCCCGGAGATGAAGTAGTTATGATGCTCCCTAACTATATGCAGATATGGGGGATTGCAGAGGAAATAGGAGCCAAGCCCAGAGCCTTTCACCTCAGGCAAGAAAACGATTGGGCAGCTGATCTTGAGGAATTGGAATCCCAGGTGAATGAGAAGACGAAAATGATTGCTATCTGCAATCCCAATAATCCGACTGGTTATACCCTAACTGAAAAAGAAATGGATCGCATCATTGCGATTGCTGAAAAAGTAGGTGCATGGGTATATGCGGATGAGGTTTACCGAGGAGCTGAATTGGATGGAGTAGAAAGGCCCAGTTTTTATGGGCGCTATGATAAAGCCATTGTAAATGGAGGTTTATCTAAGGCCTATGCTTTACCGGGATTGAGAATTGGCTGGTTGATCGGACCCAAGGAAATCATAGATACCGCCTGGGCTTATCATGATTATACTTCTATCACGGCCTCTGTTTTGAGTCATAGGGTAGCCGAAATAGCATTGGAGGAAGAGATGCGACAAAAAATCCGTCAGCGTAATATTTCCATGTTGCTTAAAAACCTGGACGTTCTACAGAATTGGGCCTTGCAGTATCCGGACGTTTTTTCATTCAGCCCACCCAAAGCGGCTGGGATGGTGTTTTTTCAATATCATTTGGATATGGGATCGGAGGAGTTGTCTGATTATCTGAGGAAAAATCATTCGGTCTTTATTGTACCCGGAACTTGTTTTGGTATGGAGGGATTTGTGAGAATGGGGGCGGGTTCTACCAAAGATTATCTGGAAGAAGGCCTGGCGAGGATAGATGAGGGTTTGAAAGGGATTTTGGAGAGGGTGGTTTAGGATTATCACATGGTATGTCATCCCGGCCTTAATACAAGAGCCGGGATCTCTAGTAAAGTCAAGAATACGCTAGAGGTCCCGGATATCTAATAGATTCCGGGATGACAGCTTTTGGAAGTAATAATTAAAATATAAATCATTTCGATGACGGACGGTGCTTGGACAGTGTGCCAGGAAATCTTGTATTAAACGAGAAAAATACTAGATCTCTCAGCGCTTCAAGTCCGGAACAACCCAAGCTTCGAGATGACCGAATGCCTAAATCTACTCCTCCAAGGCAAAAGCCACCAGCATTCCGCCTTTCACAGGATTCAGTTTCGAATTTCCTGCGGAGACAACCACATACTGCTTGCCATTGGCCATATAGATACTGGGAGTCGAATGCCCATCAAAAGGCAAATCATGTTGCCAAAGCATCTCACCTGTTTCTGCATCGAAAGCACGGATCTTTTTATCTGTAGTGGCTGCGATAAAAATCAAGCCACTGGCCGTAACAACCGGACCGCCATAATTTTCAGTACCCGTAATGGGGATTCCTCTTTCCGTCAACTCCTCAAACTCTCCCAAAGGAACCTTCCATTTGATTGTACCCGTATTCAGGTCCACAGCATTGAGGGTGCCCCAGGGAGGCTTGATGGCAGGATAACCTTCATCATCCAGAAAGCGTTTGAAGCCAGCAAATACATAGGGATCAAGCTGAGCATTGGGAGGAAGTTCAGGGGTATCCTTTCCAAATAAATAATCTACGATCATATTTTTACGCTCATCGCTCAACTGCTTAAACGCAGGCATTCTCCCCCCACCATAATTGATCAGGGCCATTACTGCTTTTCGATCCAGTTTTGAAGAAACAGCATCCACAGCAGGAAATCCACCTCCTGGATCCCCTTTTCGATCTATCCCATGACAAGAAGAACAATTTCCTCTATATAAGGCTTCTCCGGCTTGCATGGATTCTGCATTATCCGTTTTGGTAGGAATGAGCTGATAATACCAGGGCATCTCATTGACATTGACATAAAGGATGCCGTTAGGGTCTGCTGCTGAACCGCCCCATTCGAAACCTCCATCAAAGCCTGGGAATATGATGCTTTGCTCCAAACTTGGTGCGGGGAAAGAGCCTTGGCTTCCCCCTCTTTCATAAACATCCTTACTGAGTTGGGCGGCTTTGGGTGAAATGTCAGAATAATCTGCTTCCGTGTAGAGTTGACGGGTCAGCGGTGGTGGGGCTGTCGGAAAGGGCTGGCTAGGCCAGGACTTGATATCTGCGATTTCAGAAGGGGCCATTTCTTTTTCTTCTATGGGCCAAAGCGGTTCACCCGTTACCCGATCAAATACATATAATAAGCCCATTTTAGTACCCTGAGCTACTACATCCAGCATTTTGCCTTCATGTTTTACTGTCAAGAGGGTAGGAGGAGTAGGACAATCCATGTCCCACATGTCATGATGAACAAATTGAAAGTGCCAAATTCTTTCTCCTGTATGGGCATCCAGTGCGATCAATGAATTGGCAAATAGATTTTCGCCATATCGCTCTCCTCCGTAAAAATCTGGTCCGGCGGTCTCAGTTGAAGAATACACGATTCCTCTAGCAGTATCGATAGCAAGTCCAGACCAATCTGAAGCTCCCCCACTTGTTTCCAGATAGTCTTCAGGCCAGGTATCAGAACCGACTTCACCTACTCTGGGAAAGGTATGGAAGATCCATTTTCGTTCTCCAGTTTTCAAATCAAAAGCTCTTACCGCACCTGGGGTGTCCTCGCCCACATTCGCCCCCATGATCAGCATATCTTTATACACATGTCCGGGCGTATTGAGGGAAACATCAGGTCTTCCTTCGAGGTCCATATTTCCTCCAAGGTGCATAGCACCCTTTTCCGCGAAAGACTCCACCAATTTTCCTGTTTCCGCATCCAGCATAAAAAGCCAGGGACCTTTGGAGGTCAAAATCCTTCCCTTTTCTCCATCCTGCCAATAGGCTACTCCTCTTTGGTCCCGATCGGCCAATTCTCCTTTGACCTCATCAGGATCAAAGGTCCAGATAGCTTCTCCTTTAGTTGCATCCAAAGCTATCACCCGACTATGAGGAGTAGCTGTAAAAAGCACTCCCTTCACGATGAGATTATTTACCTGATAATTGGCACTGTCTCCAGTATCGAAGGTCCAGGCTACTTTAAGTTTGTCAAGATTTTGCTTGTTGATCTGCTTGAGGAGGCTATATTGATTGCTGCTGGGATGTCCCAGATAATGCGCCCAATCAGCCTCTGCACCGACAGGAATTTTAGGTTCGGAGCAGGAATAAAACAAAATAGGCAGGCATAACAGAAATGCTATGGTCTTAGGAAAAGCAGGCATAAGGAAGAGGCTGAGATACGTTAAAGGAATGAAATACTCCCCGGCAGGAGGCAAACATGCCGGGGAGTCTATGCAATTTTATACTTCGAAGCCTTCTCTATAGGTACGACCCACAAACTGATTGGCTTCTTCGAGATTGGTAATGCGCATGTTTTCTCCATCCCACAGGAGTTTTTTACGGGCATAGAAATCCATAGCACCTTTGTCATTTTCTTTTCTGAGCATATAGCTACGAATAGCCAGATTACCCATAAGCACGGTTTCTGTCATAGGGCCTGCATAATCGAAAGATGAAGTCAGGGCCTTATGTTCTTCACTACCGAAGCCGGCTTTACAGGCATCTACCCATTTGCGTTGGTGTCCGTATTCTGGCTCTTCCAATTTTTCTACCTCTGGCCCAAAATCAGTTGTTCCGTCATTGAGGTAGAGTTTAGGCATGAGGGGGGAGCTGTCATTGATATTGGTGGAAATAATGCCTTTATCGCCAATGATGAGTACGCCATTTTTGCTGTCTTTTCCTCCTATATCATTGTTGGGGGGAATAATCTCCGGATGCGAAGGCCTGATCCCTCCATCACTCCAGGTCATTTCAATTCTTGATCCTGTTTTCTCTGTTGCATCGAAGTGCAGGGTAATGAAAGATGAAGGAGGACAACCTTCCGGATGATAGTCGGCATTCCACATTTTGGTATAGACAGAACCTACACTGCATTCAGCATCTGTAGGATATTTAAGTCCGAGTGTGCGGAAAGGAATGTCAATGAGGTGGCAACCTACATCACCCAGTGCGCCTGTCCCATAATCCCACCATCCTCTCCAATTGAAGGGATGGAGATTGGGAGTGAAAGGCATAGTTTTAGAGGGTCCTAACCAAAGATCCCAGTGTAAATCATCGGGTTTGGCAGATTCATCCGGTTCGGGCATAGCAAAGCCCTGAGGCCATACAGGCCTATTTGTCCAAACCTGAACCTTGGAAACGGTACCTATTGCTCCATCATCTATCCATTTTTGGACCATTCCCAGTAGGGGATTAGAGCCTCCCTGATTTCCCATTTGGGTTACGATCTTATTTTCTCTGGCAAGCTCGGTGAGAATACGAGCTTCCCGAATATTGTGGGTCATCGGCTTTTGGACATAGCAATGAACGCCTCTGTCCATGGCAAATTTTGCGGCCGGTCCGTGAACATGATCCGGAGTAGAAATGGTAACTGCATCTATGTCTTTTTCCTTATCCAGCATTTCCCGGTAGTCTGCATATCGTTTTGCATCCGGGAAATTTTTCACTGAGCGTTTGGCAGAACCAGAAAAGTCCACATCACAGAGTGCAATCACTTTCTCTCTCCCTTTCACAGACGCATTATAGATATCACTGCTACCTTTTCCTCCAGCACCTATGGCAGCCAGAACCAATTGATCACTGGGTGCAGTATACCCTACACCTCCCAGTACATGTCTGGGAACAATAAAAAAGGAAGAGGCAATTGCCGTATTCTTGATAAATGATCGGCGGGAATTTTTGGGAGTAGTTTTTTGATCCTTCATAGGTTTCGTATGAAAATTCTTTTTTGGCCAAATTTCCAGATTTAACCAAAAATGATAGTAGTAGAATAAATGAGGAAGGTCCTCTTGCTCAAAATAAATAATTCAGCAATAGGAAACACGAAGGATTGTAAAATTTGGCAGGGATGCTCAGCAAATCTGTAGCTGACTTACTTTACTAGCCCTTAGGTGCAGCGGGAGTTTTCTTTTTTGGAACTTTTTCCCGGATCTCCTTGCCATTTTTAAAGATTCTATCATTCTCAAAGATGAGCTGCGTATCTTCTTTTTCACCTATTGCTTCATACAGGGTATTTCCTTCTTTTTCTTTTCTAATCACCCATTTATGTTCCTTAAAGGTCTGTTGCTTATGGGATGCCTTCGGACGAATCTCGGTATAGGGAATGACTTTTTTATCCTGATCTATCCAAAGCAGGAATAAAGTATTATCACTTTTATTGATAAATTCTATATGCGTGAGGGGCTTATTTTTTATATCATGGAGATATGTGTTGATAGGACTCATGATTTTTTGACTCATTTCAGCTTCAATAGCTTCCTCTTCTTTCAGGCCATTGAGTAAATGAAATAGTTCGGTATGCATATTCTGGATAACTCCTTCTGTCTGGAGCTTCAATTGCAGACGCTCATCTTTCTTAATCATTTCAAAGAGCTCCATTTGATCCTGTGAATACCGTTTCCATTGGCGGATATGATAAAGATTGGGAGATCTTTTAAGCGCTTTAATTATCGAAAGCAGGACCGGTGCTCCATTTGGCCCCGAGTCCAGAATATGAATAAGGGGATCATTTGCAATGCGTTTGAGGCTTGCTTCGGAAATTTTATTTTCGGTCAATTTGGTATTCAATTCACCTTCATCATTGAAAAATATATCATCTAAGTCTGTTGCATTTCTGATCCCGTGCTGACGCAGAATTTTTCTGTGTTTTGCCTCGTTTTTCTCCTGCGTCCCCAAATGCAGATACAGGATAGATTGATCTACCCAATCAACCAATCTTTCAACGGGTATTCGGGTGTTTAACATCAAGTCCACCAGGTTTGCCGTTGCCAGGTTTTGCATATCTTCTATTCCTTCTTCCAGTAGGCGGGATTCATACCAAATATTCAATCCATCCAAATCACTCAAGGGATAGTCTTGTTGAAGACTGGGAACTACAATTTTTACGGGAAGTTTAATCAGGGAGACAATGACTTTCCATCCAATATGTGGAAATACTCCTACCACGAATGCGAGGGTATTTGTATAGGTTTCCAAATAGGTGTTTTTTAGTAATACATCCATTACCCAAACCAGTAAAATCACTACTATGTAGCGCATAATGACACTTACATAGGCATTTCTACGAAGGTCATTTTGAAAAAACCTCCTGATGAGCATTTGAAGGATGTAGAAATAGGCACCCAGAATCCCAAATTTGAAGGTCTGGAAATTGAAACTGAAAATTTCAGAAAACCTCTTTTCCGCTCCAGCTATTTCCATAAACTCCATATTGGAAACTCCCAGCGGCTCTACTACCAGGGTCCAGCAGACTGAAATGATTAAAGTCGCGACCATTACCGGCCCCATAAAGTAGAGGCTTTCCCCTTTTAGCGAAATAAGCTTTTTGAAGTCATTTCCCATTAACTCAAAATCGTCAACGGGAGCCACTCCATACAGACTTTCAAATTTCTTTTGGTAGATATTTTCCCAGAGATGATTATTCTCTTTGTTTTCCAACTTGGTTTTGTCATAGTGATGGCTGACACTTTCATGGCTATCTTTCCAGGAATGATAATAAAGGGAATAGGTAGGAGGTTGGGGAAGGTAGGCAAAATGATCAATACGTAGCCTGTATAAGTTCAGGACATATTCATCCCAGAGTGTTTTCCCTTTAGTGGAAATGAATTGGAGATAAATCCAGGCAGGTAAGAAAGAGAAATAGGCGATAATGCTCAGCTGGAGAAAAACAATGAGGTTGTCTTTGCTGAAAAATATGGCTGTAAGACCTGTTCCTAAGGCAATGAGGAAAACAATAAAGAAGTTGCCAAAAACAGATAGATTTCTAGCATTCATGGGCGTCGTTTTGATTGTGTGGCTTTTCTAATATATGAAAATTTAGATTATTCCAACAATCAAATGCTGCGTAGAGCTTTTCTATTTCAAGACCCCCAAACAAAGAAGCTCGAGCAGAGGATAAGCAATAAGTTCATGAGCTTTGTAGCTTATAGGATACCTGAGGAAGAATCCTGCTGCCAACTGAATTTGGGTGCATCCATAGATTATGTCTTTAGAGATTGTTCTTCAAAGACTTTCTGATATGAATAAGTTGTGACTTCCTGCCAGGGAGTCTTATGAAAGGAAATCAACATCTGCTTCCAAGTAGATGGGAGGAAAATACTTTTTACAAATTTTCATCAGGTTGCGGATGGGAAAGGCTGGGAAAAAGACTTCCAGGTCTTTTTCCTTTTCTTTTAGTCGAAAATCATAGAAGACCCCTTTTTCCTGGAGTTTAAAGCTCATTTTTTGGCCCATAGCCTGCTGAGTGATTTTGCATTCATCAAAGAGGAGCAGAGGACCAAAATCCGAGAGGATCAGGTGTTTACTATTTTGCTGTAAATCATAGATATCTAAAGACTCCAGAGATTTCCTCAATAGTTTTTTTCTGCGGCTTAGTTGGGAAATAAAGATCTGACAAAGATGGACAACACTATACGGAGACCAAAGGACTGCTTTATCCTGCAATTGTGGAATGATGTAATGGTTGATAATTTGGCTTCCATTTTCCCCACCTAGTCTGGATCTTAAGCTTTTCATTATATCTCCCAGGCTACTTTCCCCATGAATTTTTATGTGCTGGAGGAATAAGGTCTGATGCCTGTGATAGTGAAATTTATCTAGATAGGGACCAAAATCAACGTAATGCATGATGCCTCCCACTCGAGGGTCTCGTGGTCCATGATAATGGGCTTTCCGAGTCTCAAGTTTTAAGGCTCCCAGAAAAAGTAGTTCCAGAAAGGTATATGCTATGAATTTATGGGGCCAGGCTTGAATAGGTTTTAGGAGGTAAATCCATTCAGCAGCTGTCAAATTCTGTGTTTTCATCTAAAAAAAGACCCTTAAAATAAATGCAAGTTTGAATCCCTATTTAGGACTATGAATTTTCACCTGAAAGCCTCTTATCCAAAACCTCCAATATTCCACCCTCATTTCCAAGTTGACGATGGATGATTTCTCCCTCAGGATCAATGAGCAATTTGGTGGGGAAACCTGCGACGGAAAACTTTGCCACCAAATCCGCTTCTTTTTCCATGATTTGGGTCCAGGCATATTCATTTTTTGCCACAAAATCTTTGATCCGCTTTTCACTATCTCCCTGATTTATCCCTACGACAACCAAATCATCTGCATATTTTTCCTGATAGGATTTGATTTTGGGCATTTCCTTTACACAGGGGCCACACCAGATTCCCCAAAAGTCAATTAAAACGTATTTTCCTCTTAGGGCTTTCATGCTAAATGAATTCCCATTGACCGCATCCCGGGCCTCAAAATTAGGCACAGGCTGGCCAACTGCCGTTTTTTTGTAGCCTTCGATTCGCTGATCCATGGCGAGGTAGAAACTTTGCTCTGCCAGGCTATTTCTGTCCAGGCCTTCGAATAAGGAAATGATTTCCTCCATCTCTACTTCTGATCGAATGGTCATGTCAAGGAGGGCCCAGGCGGCGGCAGTGGAATTAGGATGGCTTTTGATGAAGCTTCGTTTCTGCTCCAATAATTCCGCTTCCGTCTCTTCCATAATAGCCTGTATCGCTGCATGTTTTGTGGTATCTTTTTCCTCTTCCCATTGGACGATCAAATCTCCCCCCTTACTAGTCAAAGGAAAGGTCTGCTTATTGAGTTTTGCCAGGCCCTCATTGGCTGAGCTTCCTGAAGGATAAGCATCTACAAAATCTCCGATCTTACCGGTAAACTCAATTTGATCTCCTTCCTGGGCGAAAAACTGAAATTTGGCTGAAGGAGTTGGAATGTAGGCTTTGCCGTCATCCACCCATTTATTTACCCGCTTGATTTGGGGCCATATATTGAGATGAGACAATTCATAGACTTTTCCTGTATAGTCGAAAGATTCATTTTTCACCCAAATGGTATCGAATATGCGGCCACCTTCTGCATCTCTACCATCGAAGAGCATGAAGTCTGAGTCGAGCCCTTTTACCGTTCCATATACCCTGAATTCATCAGGGCCAAGTTCAATCTCCGCTTTCTGTTCACAGGCAAAGAAGCAGAGGAGGATAATAGGGGAGAGGAGTAGCTTTTTCATCTTTCCGTTGATTGTACGGACAAGCTAAGAAAAATCTGCTTGACTGTGTTTGGAGGAATTGAGGAGAATTGAATAAGGCAAACCAGGATTTTGCTTGTCATTGCGAGCCGGAACTTCCGGCGAAGCAATCTCTTTGACTCAAAAAAGCAATCTAAACCCAGGAGATTGCTTCGCCCAGTATTTGGGCTCGCAATGACAGGCTTGCTTAGGATACTCTTAAGTCTTTCCTGAATTTAAGGTGTAGAATACTATTAATATTCAAGGAGATTGCTTCGCCCAAAATTTGGGCTCGCAATGACAGGCTTGCTTAGGATACTCTTAAGTCTTTCCTGAATTTAAGGTGTAGAATACTATTAATATTCAAGGAGATTGCTTCGCCCAAAATTTGGGCTCGCAATGACAGGCTTGCTTAGGATACTCTTAAGTCTTTCCTGAATTTAAGGTGTAGAATACTATTAATATTCAAGGAGATTGCTTCGCCCAATATTTGAGCTCGCAATGACAGGCTTGCTTAGGATACTCTTAAGTCTTTCCTGAATTTAAGGTGTAGAATACTATTAATATTCAAGGAGATTGCTTCGCCCAAAATTTGGGCTCGCAATGACAGGCTTGCTTAGGATACTCTTCAGTCTTTCCTGAATTTATGGTAGAGATTACCGCCGTACTTGATTTCCATTTGTCTTTTTGCCGCATATCTCCAGTCGATACCCAGCGGAGGATTTTTGAAATTTTTGTAGGCCAAAGCCATTTGGCGGGCGGCTTCTTTGAATGGCATTCTTCCAGTTGAAGTACCTAAGCCTGGACAGAGGATGGATTCAATCTTAACTTCTTCGCTCTGATTATGTCTCCAAACGGCTTCCAGAAGGGCTTTCATAGCCAGGTAAACATAATCTGTCCCAGTGATGGCCATAGGAGTACGCATGGTGGGTGTATGTGCGATAAAAGGATGCCTGGGATGAAGGGTAGGAAATATGAAACTCGTTCCTATGGGTTGCTCGCCGAAGTACTGATCAATTATGTGCCTTTGTACTCTTTTTTCCAGTTGCTCTCCAAAGAAATTGATAATGGCGAGATCCACTCCTCCATCCATGAGCCCAAAAGAATTGGCTGCACTCACCATACAATCAAAGGATTCGACAGTTTCGAAGTAGCCACATCTGATTTCAACTTCTGGATGATCTGAAAAGGCTTCTTCCCAGGCAGTGCATAGTTCGACTTTGGGATCTATAAGAATCAATCGCATAATAGGAGGGTTTCAGAGGAAAGGTCATCCTCTATTCTCCTAAATTCAAGCAAATTTTATGACATTTCTTTCAGAAAGCTCAGGTATTCTTATTTACCAGGGACCATTTTTATCAATAGGAGTAAAGTTTTTGCCATCAAAGCGATAGAGGGCCATAAAACCTCCGAACCATAGGTTTCCTTCTTTGTCTTCCCAGCTAGTATGCATGGCATTTTCTTTCAGTCCTTCTTTTTTGTGAAAGTTGGTAAATCTTTTACCATCGTATCGATACATGCCATGGCCTTTGATGGGAAACCAGATATTGCCGGATTGATCTTCATAGAGGCTCCAGGCTTCTGTGCCTTTTATTCCTTCTTTTTCTGAAAAATAAGTGAAATTCTTCCCATCCCAACGGCATATCCCCTGATGGTTAGTGGAAAACCAAATATTTCCTGATTTATCCTCCAGGATATCATTTACAAACTTGCTAGGTAAACCCTCTTCTTCTGATATATTTTTGAGGGGGGAATCAGCTGTATAAATATATGCACCTCCATTGGTTGCGAACCACATCTGTCCTTTGCTGTCCTCCATGATGCTATGAACAATCTGAGTACTTGTTACTCCTCTTGTTGAATCTTCTTCTGCTTCGGGTAAATCAATATCCCTAAACTTTTCTCCATCGAATCTACTCAGGCCCTCAATCGTTCCTACCCAAATGTTTCCTTTGCTATCGATTTCCATACTCCACACATCATTGTCGATCAATCCTTGCTTTTCTGAATAGGTCTGAAAGGATTTGCCATCATATTTCAGGATACCGCCTGAGGTTCCAAACCAGATATTTCCTTTCTGATCTTCTTTTATTTCCCTAACAACAAGCCGTCGAAAATCATCTTCACTATTGAAAACCTCAAGAGAATCATAGTTGTAGCGAACTACCCAATCTCCAGCGAACCAAAGATCTCCTCTGCTATCCTGGAAAATCCGTCGCACTACTGGTAGAATTTTGTCTTTAGCAGTGGGATCCCACATAGGATCGCCATAGTAATTGGCAGGAATAGAATCCTTCTTCTCCACAGCTTTCTCACTTGTTTGTTCTTCCGAAAGGTGAGAGCTCTGTGGAAGGCTACAAGCAAAGAGAGAAGTTAAGAGAATAAACAGGAAGTATATGAGGAACTTCTTCATAGGAAATATCTTTCCTACAAAGATAAAAGGAAGTCTTTCTATGACTGAGACAGTTTTGTAAAATAGTGTAAAGGAGAAGTAAAAAGAACTTTTTAGCCTGTACTAATCAAATTGCTTCAGCCATTCTCCCATAGCTTCTAGGAATCCCTCGCATCTGTTCCAGCCCAGCTTATCATCCTGAATCTCATAGAAGCCTCCGGTTTTGCATCTGAATAAATTGTGATTGCCGTCTGGGAAGGATTGAATCTCCAGGTCTACGTGTTGTCCCAGGCTTCTTTTATAAAGCGCTTTTGTTTTTTGCCAATCGACATTCATGTCTTTTTCCCCAAACAATGCCAAAACCGGACAATCGATCTGTGAAAGGATGTCTTCAAAGTTTTCGATATAGACCGGAAGCCGGGTAATTGAATCCCAATTCTGCTTCATAAAGCTTTCCTGCCATTGGTAATAACCTGCTTCACTGCCCTCCCCATTGCTAAATCGCAATAAAAAAGGGGTTTTACGAATATTGCTTGTCGCTTCCAGATAAGACTCATAGCTACCTCCATGAAATGCAATCTCATTACCTCTGGTCCATTCTTCCACCAATAATTTCACGCTATCTTTGGGATGTCCATTGATTCTAAGGTTTTTGGTCAACAAATAGCCAAAGTTCTCTTTATCATCCACCCCACTAACTGAAATCCAGAATTTAATCCCTTTATATTGATTGATAACCAAAGGATTGATCCAACCGGCTCTGCTTATTCCCCAGAGCCCGATGACATTGGTGCCAGGAATCTTCCCTGCTTTTAGGGCCTCGATAGCTGCAATCACTTCTTCTGCACTGTTCTGGACCGTTTGATTGTTATCAAAGTTTCCTTCACTCTTTCCACAGCCTCTTTTATCCCACATATAGGTCGCATAGCCTGATCTGAGCATTTGTGCGCGAACATCGGAATACCAATCCTGTGCTACGGCATTGGTTTGACCGGAACCATGAACGATCAAAACAATACCTTTCGGCTGCTTATCTTCAGGCATATTCAAAACGCCATGCATCTTGTATCCTTCGAATTCAAACTCAAAGATGTCTTTGGGCATTTGAGCGACAGAGGGGAGGTAGCAAACAACTACTAGTAAAAGCCAGCTAAGTTTTTTCATCTTGCGGGATGTATGTCTTCAGGCATAAAAGACTAGATGAAGACAGCTTTAGTTTAAATTTTCCCCCAGAGAACGAATCTTTTTCAAGCATTTTTCCCGGAATTCCTGAGTAGAGCCTTTAATAACTGCTATGTAGGTCAGCTTTACCGCTTTGATCCCACAGAATTCGAGGGTCCCTTTTTTGAATTGTCGGATCGCAGGGCTTCTCATAAAGATACGGTCATACCATCTGGGCGTATCGGCAGTAATAATGAGTCTGGCTGATTTCCCTTTCAGAAGTTTTTTGGGGAAAGCCTTGCCCTTGATGTTTTCGAAGGTTATACCCGGGAGAAAGCTTCGATCAATAAAGCCTTTCATGAGGGCTGGCATGCTGTACCACCACATGGGAAAGACCCATACAAGATGATCTGCCTCTTTTATTTTTTGAATTGCATCCCGTAGATCTGGTTCTAATTCTGTTCGTTTTCTATAGCCGTATTGAAGGTTGGGATTAAATTTCAATTCAGCCAAATTGAGTTGAGAAATTTGGGCATCTGTTAAGCTCGCGCCTTCTTGGTAGGCTCTTGAAAGTGCATAGTTGAAACTTTCTTTATCTGGATGTCCATTGATGATGAGGATTTTTTTCATTCTTTACTTTTCAGCAAAGAAAAACAGAGGCTATCCTGGACAAAAGGACATTTGTCTAATTCGCAGAAGCCCGAATTCTGCTCAGGTGTCTTTGGGTGATTCCCAGGTAGGAGGCGAGGTAATTCAGGGGAATGAGATTGAGGTAATCCGGATGATGTTTCAAGAGGTCCTGGTATTTAGTCTCCGCACTTTCTTTCTGCAATAGGAAGATACGTTTCTCCATTTTTACATATTCTTCTTCCGCCATGCGTTTGAATACCTTCAACCAATTGGAACTGCTATTCTCCAAGGCTATGATTTTTTCTCTTGAAATCGTCAACATCTCTACCTCCATCATGGCCTGAATATTTTCCTGGGTTGGCTCTTGAGTTATAAAGGAGGAATATGCCGCCAGAAAGGATTGTTGGAAGGTGAAGCAATAGGTGAGTTCTTCTCCGCTGGAAGAAAAATAGTAAGATCTGAAAAAGCCCGAGCTTATGAAAGCAATTTCCCTGCAAACCCTTCCTTCCTGTATAAAGTATTCCCCTTTTTTTAATCTTTTGGGAACCAGCATGTCTTGAAAGGCTTCAATTTCCTCTTCGGTAAGCAACTGGAAGGATTGTAGAATGGCTTTCATCAAGGTGTGAAATTATGCTTCTGATTTTTCAGTTTCTAAATAATTGCGAAGGCTGTCTTTCAGAAAGTGTTCCCAGGTCGAGGAACAAAAATTGAAACAAAGGAAATCCGGGACCAGGCCTTCATGTTGAAAAATTAAGCGACTTTGATTCTCTGAGAGGCCTTCCAGCTTCCAGTGGACTTTGGTCCCCACCCATTCTTTTTCAACTCCTGTCAATCCCTTGATCTTCTGATTGGCATCTATACACTCCCAGATCATTTCCTGATCCTGTATGAATTTGATTACTTTGAATTGATACCAGGGTTCGCCCCAGGAAACCGTGAAGATTGTTCCTACTCCTTCAATCCCCTTATCCTGCTTTCCCCACCAATCGCCCAATTGTTGACTGATAGCTGTGAAAAAACGTTCAACAGAGCATTGTATTTCAAGCCTGGTCTTGTAACTGTTTTCCATAAGAGATATGCCAATCGATTAATCGTCGATACGACTTCTATCAGCAGAAGTTACATAGGTTTCCAGCAGACTTAAGTCAGAGAAAATAGGCCCCAGAATCTCCATAAATTTTTTCTGAGTTGATTCTGAATCTGCATAAGCATAAAAGCCACTACCTTCCGGATCAAATTCTAGGTGATCCAATAAATTTTTATCCTCTTTCTCCAAAATCTGAATGATGTGCCCTTCCCAGCAATATCCATTGCCTTCATACCCATGCTTTTCGAAAAAAGGATAATACGTCTCTAATAATTCATTGCTATCAATGGCTGCAATAATCGCAAAGTCTCCGTCTTCCTGATGCGTATAAAAAGGAATTTTGGTTTTCATGTATGATAAAATTGTGTTCAGATATAAAGGATTACCCCATATGAGGGATTTCATGAAAGTCTCGGCAATGAGAACTTGTCTTTCAAAGATAAACAGATGAAATCCATTATTTATAGTCTTTTTTTGATCTTATGTCTTCCCTTTGTTTCGTATGCACAGGAGGTAGAAAATCAGGAATTGAAGCCTATCATTCTGATTATGGATGGGAGTGGAAGTATGTGGGGACAAATCGATGGGAAAGCCAAAATTGCGATTGCCAGATCAGTGGTAGCTGAGCTCACAGAAAAAATGGCTCCTGAACAGCCCATGTCACTGGTAGCTTATGGGCATAGACGAAAGAGTGATTGTGAAGATATAGAGCAATTTATGGAGGCTGAACCCGGCAATCGGGAGCAGATCAATCAAATTTTGGCAGAGATTCAACCGCTAGGCAAAACTCCTTTGGCAAATACGGCTTTGCAGGTAATTGAAAAACTCAAAACCCGAGGCGAACAAGCTACTATTATTCTTGTGAGCGATGGAGCCGAGTCATGTGGGGGCGATTTATGTGCGGTGGTAAAAGCTGCGAAGGAAGCAGGGGTTGATTTTGTCTTGCATATCGTAGGCTTTGATATCGGGGAATCGGATAAGTTGGCTTTGGAATGTGCTGCTGAAGCTGGAGATGGATTGTACCTGGATGCAGCAAATGGAGCTGAATTGAGGGAAGCACTTGAAAGAGCGGTAGACTTGGAAGAGGAAGTACTGCCTGAAAGATTGAGTGTGAAAGTCAGCAAAGATGGAGACTTACATGATGCTTCAGTGAAAATCTACCGCTTAAATGAGGATAAGGATTTTATTTCTGTGAGGACATATAGAGAGGAAGAAAGCAATCCTGCTATGTTCCGCATTCCTCCCGGGAAGTATCATATCCAGGCCATTCCATTGGGAACAGAAGCCCAGTCAATCTGGGAAAAAGAAGTGATTGTTCCCGAGCAAGGAATCAAAGAAGTAGCACTAGATTTTACGGCAGGAAAAATCTCCGTCTTTACTACAGCTAATGGAGCGATTTGGGATTGTGTAGTTAATATTACGGCTGCAGACGAAAGCAAAAGTGTAGGGGGAGGAAGGACCTATACCTCCGAGAAAAGCAATCCCCTGATCGAAGAATTAAGTCCGGGTCTCTATGATGTCCATCTTTCTGCCGGAAAAATAGAAGGAGCAGCAAAAGCATATAGTTTTGAGCATGTGGAAGTACGTTCGAGAGAAAGCCTAAAACTCTCGCATAATTTCGAGTACGGAGATTTGTCTATTCTTGTCACTAATAATGGGGAACTCTGGGATTGTGTGATTCATGTTAATTCACTGGATACTGAAAAGAAAAAATCCGTAGGAGGGGGAAGGACCTATACCTCTCCTAACTCAAATCCTTTGAGCGAAAAACTAAGCCCCGGAAGCTATGAGGTTCGATATCGGCCCAGACATATTCACGGAGAGAATTGGGAGTATGTAGAAAAAGAAGTAAAAATTATGTCAGGGGAAAAGATCGAATTGAAACACGATTTTGAAACGGGGAAAATACGGATTGGAGGAGAGCATGAAGGGAAATCTCAAACGTTCGATCTCCTGATAAAATCGAATGGAAAAACCATTTACAATAAGCGGATTTCCGGAAGTTCATCCAGCGAGCCCCGAGAAATTGTATTGTTGCCTGGCAATTATGAGTTTTTCCTTGAGCCGATAAGACTGGCGGGATCGACTCCTCGGGAGTTTAGGGCCCGCATCGAAGTAGGGCAAATTCTGGAAAGGTTTTTCGATTTCTGATCCATTTCATGGGGTAAAGCTAAATACTGGCCGTACGATTATTTTAGTACGGCCAGGAACTGTAAGCTTTAGGTAGAATTAGGCACCATCTCCAAACATGATCAGAATCGCTTCGGTTGCTTCGTCCGTTTCATTCCACCATTTGTGGTGAACATTGGGAGGAATGAAGAGGGTATTCCCTGCCGGAAGACTTACTCGCTTTCCATCCACTTCTCCTTCTGTTGTGCCTTTTATCCCAACTACCATCATCGGGAAAGGCATGGCTTGCTCTCGGGGATCATGTCTGACTTTCTCCTGAGGTAAGACCCGATACCAGGCCGTACGCAAACCTTTCTCATAATAGAAAACTACAAAATTGGAACCATGAGCTTTTCGGGTCAGTCCCTCGCCGAAGGGTACAATCTCTGGAAAACCTTTGGTCCAAAAATGGAAGGAAAAAGGATTGATCTTATTGTACTCTTGCATGGTAGGCTCGAATCCTTCCATCATATATATGCTCATGGGCGTATAATCTCCGGAAAAGGCTTTTCCCTGTGCGGTCAGCGCATTGAGATTCCCTTCATATATGCCTTGCAAAGTTTCTGATTCTATTTTGTAAATGAAGGTCTTGGTATCGGGTATACCTTCTGTGAGCAATACCTCCCATTCATCACCAATTTTTTCCCCGCTTACCTTGACGGTCCAGCTTCCTTCTTCCGGAATTTCGATTCCGAAAGTCATAGCTTCGGCCGCATATCGGTCCTTTCGATAATCAGCCACATAGCTTTCGATGATTTCGACTGCACTAATTTCTTTTTTCTTTTCATCCTTGAGCATGGGTTGAGCCAATACAAGATGAAACTGAAATAAAAACGGAAAAATCAGGATTGAGGCCAGCAAATTTTTCATAGGGTATTGATTAAACATTTGTGATTTGACGTACACAAATGAATCAAAGAGATGATAGAATTACATGCCTTTATCTTGCTATGTGGCGAATGAACAGCTTTTAGGGGTCAGTAGACAGGACTTTTTTGATGCGGTCTACATATTGGCGGGAAACCGGTATCTCATCCTCATATCCTTTGAGGGATAGGCGCATATTTCTAGAGCTACTGTTTTGGATTTCTACCTGATCTGCATTAATGAGGTAACTCCTGTGGCAGCGATAAATGGGATTCATCACATTGACGACTTGGGCTTCTACGTTTTTCAAACTGGCTCGGAGCACTTCTTTTTTTCGAAGCCCGTCTTGCAAGTAATGGATGTCTACATAATTATCATCACTGCTGATGTATAGAATATCTTTGGGGTATATGTTGAGAGATTTGCCCAGGGAAGAAGTAAGAACATAGGCTTCGCTACTTGATAAGACAGAAAGCGTCTTTCTATTGAAGTATTGATAGAGGCCGAGGGAGAAAAATGAAACCGTCAATATAATGAGGGCTGTTCGGCCAATGACAAAAAAATACTCGCTCAGGGTAAAGTCACTAAATCCTGCCAGGAAGCTTTTATACAGAAATAAGACTCCTCCTGTAAAAAGCATCACCAGGCTATACCATAAAATGGCTTTCCACAAGCTCCAGTTTTTATACAATCCAGGAAAGAGTTTAGGGATGAGCCCTTCAATAAAAAGATAGGAACCTATGAATAGGATTCCCATACTCAGGATTACGAGATCGTAATACCATTGTTTATTTACATTCTCAATCCCAAAAGGCTTGAATAGGATAATAAATAGGCTACAGCTCATCCCGATGAGAGACAGCCAGAGCAAATTCTTTTTATTCCACCTGGGCCTTGGAAAAGGGGTTTTCAGGAGGTTCTGGAGATTCATAATTCGTAGGTCATCCCTAAACAATGAGTTGCTGGCCATGCATTCCTGATTGTTTACGCTAGATAAGCGTAGAATTATAGTAGATATCCGGTACGGACATCTAATAGCAATAACGGCTATATCGGCATATTGTTAAAGAAAAGACCAGACTATTTTTCCAGGATAAAGCTGACTTTTCGTATCCCAAAGAAGGTGTCCCATTGTCGTTCTTCCCGAAAGCCTACTTTTTCATACAATTTTACCGCGGGCTCATTTTCCGCACCTGTCTCGACCCTGAATAGCTTTGAATCAAAGTTTTTAAACACAAAATCTAGGAGCTGTTTAGCGATTCCTTGTCGAAAATGATCAGGATGTACGACCAGGCTATCTATTTCAGTGCTAACTGTTCCCTTTGTTATTTCGATAATCCCTGCAATTTTTTCTCCTTTCCAATAGCCATAAAATTCTGTATCCGCATAGATATAATCTTCGAGCTTCCGCTCAAGAGGGGGAAATTCTTTTGCCCCCAGAATTTTTGCTTCGACCAAATAAGAAGCATAAAAGAGGCTTTGTATCTCTTTGGCTATTGATCTGTTTTTGTGATCGAGTTTTTGAATCAAATCAGGGAAGGTTCATTGCCAGGAGAATATGCAGTCTTGCTTACTTAATATAACCATGTTTCAGGAGAAAAGCATCTATGGCGTCCTGAGCTTGCTGAACGACTTTCTTATCTGGATTTGGCCAGTCATCATCGGGTTCAGTAGATGGGGTAAATAAATGACCTACACCATCATATACATGCAATTCCGAATCATTTCCATTGGCCTGCATATTTTTATGGAACAATTCTGAGCCCTCCAGAGGAGTTACGGTATCTGTTTTTCCGATAACAATGATGCTTGCAGGGGTATGAGAGTTAACATGTTCGGCAGGTGAAAGCTTTTCCACTGCAATCTTATCTCCCAGTCTGCTCTGAAAATTGCGATACAACATGAGAGATAGGGCCGGGGACTTTAAGGCTAAAAGATTGGGGGCACTGGAAATTTTTTCGTCGGGCTTGTGGAGATTTTCGAAAACTGCTGCACAAGCGGCCAGATGAGCGCCTGCAGACCAACCATAGGCAGCTATCATATCGGGATTCACTGCAAATTTCTCAGCATGATTTCTGACCCAACGAATAGCGGTTTGTGCATCGAGTACAGACTCATAGGGAGTAATGATAGTCGTGGAATCCTGAAGTCGATACTGCACCGAAAAAGCGACCATTCCTTTGCTTGCATAATGTTTTGCACTGCCAAAGCCCCAGGATGCTTCACCGATGGACCAACCTCCGCCATGAAAAATGAGGATGGCCGGATATTGTTTGTCCGGGTCGAAATCCGCGGGTTTGACGCAATAGATTTTTAGGTTGTTTTGCTTATCGTAGGTGTATTCCTCTGGACTATTTTCTGATTGTGGGTAAGCGAAAAGGATGACAAAGCAGAAAAGGGATACAAGTGTATAACGTTTATTCATGTTGGTGGTAGTTTTGCTGTGAATAAATCCTTTTTGAAGGAGGGAATTTTTGGGACAAGGGTTGCATTATTTGAAGAAAGGAGTAGAGAAAGTTGGATTGGATGCTGTCCTCAAAGCTTGTTTGTTCCTTCATCCCCCTAATGAAAATGAATCTCTGCAAGGCTATCTCCTGCAAATACATAGGATGTATAGGCATCTCCGTATTCATTCTCATAAATATCCATTTGAGTAAACTTGTCAAACAAGGGACTCGGTTTAAATAAGAGATTCAAGAGTTGGTTTTTAGGCATTCCCAATTGAATCTCTGGATTTGCAATTGCTTCATTCTCCAGAAGTCTGCCTGAAAACAGGATTACACTCATTACTTTTGGGTGATCGTTGTAGTAGGTTTTGAAAAATGACTTTCCTCCCCGATATACCTTGATTTCCATGCTATCTTTTTCACTGATTTCAACTGATTCCCTGAAGTAGTCATAGTTCAAACGAACCTCCAATAGGTCATAGCAGCATAGTCCAAGTACTCCCTCCCGAAGATCAGTTAGGTGATCATCTAATTCATCCGCTAAAGCAGCATCCAGGTCTATTTTTGGGGAATGGGTTTCTGGAATTGCTTTCAGCTGTATCTGCTCCATTTTGGAGACTGTATCGAGTGATTCTAAGACTTCGCCCTTTTTTTGATTCGGGGAAGGATTGCAGCTAGTAAAAAGGATAGATGAAGCTATGAGGAGAAAGTATTTCATTATTGTGCGTTGAAATCTGTGCTATGATTCAGTATTCGAAGATACACCCAAAAATGATTTCACGGTAGAAATCACATTAGCAGGATTTTCAGGCAGGACTTTATTTCCGATCTATTTGTTGCAGGATTTTTTCCAAATTTTCATCTTCTACTCCCTGATCCTTCAATTGCATATAATACTTTTTCGCCTCCTCAAACTCTCCTTTTAAGAGGTAAACAGTCGCATATTGAGCGAGCATCTCCAGGGATAGGGGATAAGCGGCTTTGTATTTACTCAGAATGTAGAGGGCATACTCATAATCCCTGAATGAAATCTGTTCAGCAGTGAAGGTTTGGTAAAATTGTTCCGGTATCGGGATAAGATGGCCATATCTTTTCGATAGATCTTCATAATGGCTTTCTACTAAAAAAATCTCATCCAGCTTGCCTAAGTGTTCGGGATTATAGCCTTCATACAGGAACTTCAAAGCATGAACAAAGCCTCCAATGGTCATGGATACATGGTTTTCCTCATTCAGGAGTTCAAATTTGAACCTCATTTCCTCCGGAAGCTTCTTTTGAAGGAGTTTCTGGAATTTTTGAGAGCTGCTGTAGGTATAGCCACTTTCATCCCCGATAGCCAGGTACAAACTCTTGGGAAAGGACGTTTTTTGCGGAAAGAAATCCTGGGCTATTCGAATTTGCTGTTCACCATTTCTCCCTAAGCTGGGGCTCAGAGAGATAAAGGCTTGAAACTGATCCGGCTGTTTCATCATAGCATAGATGCTGAATAAGCCTCCAAAGGAATGTCCTGCGAGGATACTGTAGGGATGGGTTCTGTATTTCTCTTCTATCCAGGGTTTGAGTTCTTCTGTCAGGAATTTGAGAAAAAATTCGCCTCCGCCAAATCTTGTCTTATTGTCATTTTTTCCCGGCGGTGTCAGGTCTTTATTTCTGTTGTTATTGAGGATGCCTACAATGATTAAAGGGGGCATATCGCCACTTGCGACTAATTTTTCTGAAAGACTAGCCACAAAAGGAAAATTCCACTCACCATCCAGGAGGTATAGCACTTGATAATTTTTGCCGGATTGCTGGTAGTCTTGTGGGAGATAAAGGGCAATTTTTCGTTCTTCCTTCAGAATCTCGGACGTAAAGCTGTGGATCTCACCGATTGTAAACTTGTCTACTTGTGAGTAAGTGCTACTCATGACTACCAGTAAGACGATACTCTGTACTATGCGTTTCATCATCTCTTTTTTTGATTAAACAGAGATAGTGGCTTTCGTGTAGATAAGATGGGAGGAAAGTCTTTACAATGTATTTAAGTAAAGGGGAAGGTCGTAATTCCTATTTCTCAGCGGCGGGGTTTGCCCCTCTTAATTCATTCAGGCCTAATTTCCTTCACAAGAACTTCAAAAATGGAGGGAAAGCTAATTTACTAAAATTTCAGCTGAATCAGACTGCTCCGATTTGGATAAAGAACAGAGCTTTTCATGGGACTTCAATTCTTCCCTATTTCATCGATTTTACCCTCTTCTTCTTTTGCTAATTCTTTCTTTTTTTCCTGCATTCGGAGAATATCCAGGATCACATATACAGCGAGCAGTAGGGGTATCAGGATTTCACTGAAGCTTTGGGGCCAATTTCCATCGATGAAGCCATTTGCGAGCGTGACTCCTATTCCCAGGATAGATACGAAGTAGAGGCCGATTCTGACCCATTTGTTTTCGAAGAATTTATTGGAGAGGCTTGACATAGGAAACAAATTTTTATCTCTCTGAATGCAAAACGTATAGCTTCATAGTTCCCGTTCGAAAAATCCAATGTTCTGGCCTCAAAAAAGAGAAAATTTAATCCTTAAGCCAAACCCAATGCTCCAAATATCTCTAGCCAGGGATCTCTTTCCATAATGCTGTAGAAAAAGACAGCTCCCAGAAAGCCGTGGTACATGCCGAGGACCCAAAGGTTGCGTGATTTTAGATAAACCAGGACATAGACAAGAGCGAGGACAAAAGTTCCTGCGATGAGTAAGGGAAAGGGATAGTGTACAATGGCAAAAAGGAAGGCAGTAAGGATTACAATGAGCCATTTGGGAATAGGGTAACGCATTTGTTCCTGCAAATTTCCCCCAAAAAGTGCCAGGATGAGAAAATGCTGAATGACACCCCAAATGGGATAGATCAACATAATGGGAAGAATATGCCAGGAGAGGTTTAGACTTCCCCTCCAATGGCCCAGCAAGACAAAAACTAGACTTGCCAATAAAACATAGGGGAGGAGCAGCATGAACACCTCTTTGAAATTATCCCTGCGAAATCCCCAATACTGCAAAATACCCGGGCTACTTTTGCTTCGGTATAATATGTATGCCGCCCAGCCTAAACAAGCCGTAGCGATGTAGAAGAAGCGCCAGTCCAGGAAGTCCATAAAGATAGGTTTGCCCAAACCGGTCAGTGCTACCGCTACAATTTCCAGCCATTTTCTGCGCTCGGAGGAGGCTTGAGTTTCATGCTCCATACTTAGTCGTACTCATATTCAAATTTCATCTCATTATCTTCTTCCATACTTCTAATTATGAGGCTGTCAATTCGCCCATTTTGCTTGATGAAATAGGTCAATTTGTTTTGCCCCTTCATAAGTACCCCACAGCAGAATATCATATCTTCCTCATAAGTCAGGATTTCGCCTTTCTCCTCATGTATATAAAATTCATGGTCTTTTTCTTTAAGGAAATAGAGCTCTTTTACTCTTTCTGCATCGAGAGAAATATGCTCTTTGACTGCTTCGCTTAAGCGCATTTCCCCATCGGTTATTGAAGACTTCTGGATTTCTATGACCGAATCTGTCCCCGAATAGGTATACAGCACTTCATGATAGGTTTCTGCAGGCGTATGTTGTTTGATTTCAAACTTGACCAATCGATCCTTGTCATCATAGCTGTAAACCGTATAATTATTGCTGATGTCATAGACAGCAAGGATATTTCCCCTTTCATCAAATTCATAAGATCGATCCCCTTTTATATGGAGAGCGGTAAGCCCTTTCAGGCTAGATTTTTTACCTATGAGCAAATGACCAGAAAGGTATTCTTCGAGATTTAATGCCGTGAAGCCTTCTTCTATTTCTGAATCCGGCTTGATTCGGCTGCTGTCATTTTCTTTCGCAGGAGGACTTTTACAAGTACATAAGCAAATCGTGGCAAAAATTAGGAGCAGTCTTCCCATCATGGATAATTGTGTTTAGGGCTATGTGCTGAGTAAGTCAGGGCTCATCTCTTTCCAACTTCTCTATCATTCTTACGGCATTTTGGTTATTGGGATTTATCTCCAGCGATTTTTTGTAGAATTTAATTGATTCTTCCCTTTCGCCTAATTCCATCAGGGCTTCCGCATAACTGTCATAGGGATTATCTCTATCAGGAAATACCTGTATACTCAATTTGAATATTTTGGCAGCATCTTCGGCATTACCTGCATGCAGTTTTTTATAGCCTGCAATTATGAGTTCCTGCTCCGAGACATAATACTCATCCGAATCTTTATGCTCTTTGTAATAGGAAATACCTTTATCGATGCCTTCTTTTTCTATGACTTCATTCATAAATAAGGCCAGGGGTTTTAGGGGTAAGCTGTATGGCTTATCGTATAATATCCCGGTAATTGCTTTAGAAATTGAATTGAGGAAGGCGTAATTGGTGTTGCTTAGTAAAATGATGCTGGAACGGCTGGAAGGCATTCTTCTGATAGATGCTAAATAGCCCCCAATCCTCCCTCCATGACTGATCGTTTCTATGAGGCTATCGCTATCCCCTACTTTTCTGTCGATCAATTCCCAACCATAGCCATAATGCCCTCCATAGCCCGGATCAGCTATGTGTTTCGTGAAAAGCTGATCTTTGTAGGCTTGAGGAAGGAGTTTCTCTGTATACAAAGCCTGATCCCATACATACAGGTCTTCTACCGTTGCATAAATCCCTCCTGCAGAATAAGCCGAAGATTCATCGGTATTATCCATATCGAAAAAATCGCCAAAACCTTTGACATAGCCGGAGGACATTTTATTGATAATAGCCCGGTGTCGGTAGAATCCGGAATTTTCCATGCCAAGGGGCTCGAAAATTCGCTCCTTCAAGAGCTCCTCATAGCTTTTTTCTGTTAGGGTCTCCATCAGATATCCCAGGAGCACATAACCAGAATTGCTGTAGCCAAATTTCTCTCCTGGAGAAAATTCCAGCTTGTCATTTGCAAACTGATTGACCATATCTTTTGGGAGAAAAGCTTTATCCTTTCCCTGGGCATTGGGGACACCAGAAGAATGGGTCAGTAATTGGTGAATGTTTATTTGATCTCCTTTTTCTGTAGGGTAATCAGGAAGATAAGTAGAAATGGGCTCATGTAGATCCAATTTGCCTTCTGAAACCAGCTGCATAACCAGCATAGCCGTGAACTGCTTGCTTACAGAAGCGATTTGAAACTTGGTATCAAGCTCATTAGGAATGTCCCATTCCATATTCGCCTTGCCGTATCCTCCTTTATACAAGATTTTTCCCTCATGCGCCACTAAAACAGATCCATTGAAGCCTCCATAGTCCGAATACAGGCCTATGAGATTTTCAATCTGTTCAGCTTTGGAGGAAAGCTTTTCGTTTTGGGCTTTTAGCTGGGATTCTCCCTGGCAGGAAGCTAAAAAGAAGAAAGTTAATAGGGAAATGAGGCTGTGCGGGAAATAGGAGGTCGTCATAAGTATTTTTCCCAAACATAAACCGAATGCAAGCCCCTTTATCTTTTTCTTTGTAAAAGATTGTTAAAGGAGTGTAAAACTTTGAAAGAGAGGATGAATGTGTGGGAATAGGGCATGATTTCCAGCTTTAAATTTTCTTCCACAGGTCTCCATTTTTTGTCTGTATTTTCTCCAGAATCCCTTTTTCATACAGTTGATTCAGGAATGCTTCGAAGTAGTTTAAAAATATACATAGCAAAGCCGAAAATATGCATCCCAGAAAGAAACCCCTTAAGCTTTTCTGCTTGGGTAAAAATCCCAGAACCCAAAGATTTTTCTTTTCCAGTAGATAAAGGAGTAGCCAGGAAATGGCAAGGGAGACTAATATTCCTATCATTTTATGATTCGTTCAGCCTATTGTTAGCATTGGGCAAGAGGAAGTTTGCAGCAGACTAGATTTCCCTTCCTAAAGACAGTCGGAGGAAAGCAAAGCTTTAATTTATTTTGAAGCTTATATGGGAGCCACTGAAGCCCACGTTTATCTTCATTTGCGGATGGAAATATCTTTAAACTTTTTCAAATTCGAGGTAGAGCATGGGGATTCTTATGCTAAATTCTCCTTCGGTTTCAATAATTTTCCCGATTCTCTTGAGCAAATCTTCATAGAAAAGGTTTTTATCCATCTCCTCAAGTAAATTATCCCAGGATGCCCGGAAGCCGATCCGCATCAAACTGTGATTTAACAGGGCTTCTGCATCGACAAATCTATGATTGGTCTCATCTGAGATTTCTTTCGTGAGTTTGAATCCAAATTGGTCAAATTCCGAGATGATGCCTTCCGCTGTATTTCTATGTTTGATATATTTTTCCAGCTTCTTTCCTTCGACCAAGAACTTCTTCTCTTTGAAAATAGTAGCAAAGAGATCAAAGAGTTCTTCGAAGGTGCCAATCGGATTGGTGGTAAGGGCCAATTTTCCTCCTTTTTTCAGCACACGGTGAATTTCCTGGTAAACCTCCTCTTTCCGATCGAAATTATTGACACCCAGGTTTGAGGTTATGAGGTCAATGTGCTTATCCTCTAGTCGGATTTTTTCAGCACTTTCTTCCAGAATTTCAATATTGCTCAGCTCGAGGGTGTCAATTTTTTCCTGTGTTCGATGAATACCCTCTTTCCAGATATCTATGCCATAGATTTGGGATTTCTCCCCAAAGCGCTGGCTCAATTCTATCAAAGGGAAACCTGTACCAAAGCCGATGTCCAAAACTGTGGCCCCCGCTTGCATAGGCATATGTTCTAGCAAGAGCCTGCCGAATGGGGCTGACCAGAGGGTGACTTCATCAAATATGTTGGCTATCTCTCTTTCCTGGTAGTCCAGCTTCTTTTTCATTTTAGTATTCTTTTATATTCAGGTATCCAAGGCCAGCATCAGATTCGCTTACTTCCTCAAAGTCTTTGATTTCTTAGCCAAAGGAGAACCACACACGGGTCGCACCATAGCTAGCAGCTAGTTCCAGATATTTCTTGAAACTACGCAAATCCTGCCCGAAATTATTCCCTATATATCCGTCTCCCGGGTTTGAGTTGAAGTCAGCAAAATATGAGGCTAAAGCTGATTGTTCATTTGGGGACTCTTTCAGCAATTGGGGCAGATTTGGGATATCCTGAAGTTTTTCGATGAGGGAAAGAAGTGTTTCCCGGACCTTAGGAAAATTATGGGCTAGTTTCTCTTCCTTCATCTTGATTTCATTTAGGATAAGTTGGCGTTCCTGCTCTGATTTTGCATACGGTAATCTGTATTCATAGTCCTCTTCGGGGCTTTCCATCAAACTGAAGAATATCGAAGTATCTATGCTGTATATTTTCCCAATTTGAATAAGGTGGAGCTCCTCATGTTGAATATTCCAACTATCCGTCAATAAGCGACAAAAAGAACTACTCAAAGAGCTCGTTCCGTGTTTGTGCTTCGGATCATTACGCATCTCCTTATTCTTGTCACAGCTTAGCAGAACATCAAGCCCCATAGATGTTAATTTTAGATTATCTAACTAAGTATTCCGAACAGATTCTTTTACCTCTGCCGCTAAAAAGTTCTGAACATCCCTATGTGCCTCCAAACTTTCTTTAGAGACTTTAGGCATATTAAAGAAGCCATGAATAACGTTGGGGTATTCCTTAAATTCAAGCTGATTCCCGGCTTCTTGTAGTCTTTTTGCATAAGCTGCTCCTTCATCTTTTAAGGGGTCCAAAGCTGCCGTACAGAGGAAGGTAGGGGGTAGATTGGATAAATCTTCGGTTAACAAAGGAGACATGAGGGGATTGAGGATGTCTTCCTCTTTGCTTTTGTAATGGTCCACAAACCATTGCATGAGAGGCCGTGTCAAGAAATAGCCTCTTCCATAGGTGTCGATAGAAGGATGATTCAGTCGAGCGTCAGCAGAAGGATAAATGAGTACTTGTTTCTTTATGCTTGGTCCCCCTAAATCTCTGGCCAAAATGCTTACGATCGTAGCAAGATTTCCCCCTGCACTGTCTCCCATGACGATGAGCTCATCCGGATTTGCGCCTAATTGTTCAGCATGTTTAACTGCCCAAAGCGTAGCATCATAACAATCCTGATGAGGGATGGGGAATTTATGTTCCGGGGCTAAACGATATCCCACCGATACAACTACAGCCTGATTATCTCTGGATATTCTGCGGCATACTAAATCATGGGATTCAATAGATCGCAATACAAAACCTCCTCCATGATAGAAAACGATCAGGGGCAAATTTTGCTGATTAGATGGGCGGTATACGCGCACCGAAATTTCTTCTCCATCTCGCACCGAAATTTGCTCATCCCTGATTTCTGCTAAATCAATCGGGGCATAGTCTATGATTTTCCTAAAAAGTGCCAGCGTCCTTGCATTATCTATTCTTGCCTGGGCAGGTGAAATGCTAAGATCAGTCTTTCTGAAGGTGTTTACATACCAGAGGAGTAGGCGCAGTTTTATGGACATGGCGGGTGTAAGATTTAATTTGGAGTAAAGAAGCTATACCTTTGTTTCGTGAATATGAATCTGTTTCGCAAATTTATTCAGGTCAGTTGCTCCCCAGATACGCCAATAAATTTATACATAATATTATTGCCGCAAGAGAGGCTGTTACAAGAATAAGGGAAAATATAGTGAATACGACATGCGATAGAAGCTTTGAATGTGGACCTACTAGTTTAGTGGTCCAGTTCCAACTTATCGGCCTCCATAAAACTCCACCAGCGAGATAAATGATCAATAATAAAATAGCGGCGAAGAACTCAAGCTTTGAAAAATAGAAACTAAGGGCCAATGATAATAAGGTAAACACAAGCCCCAATGCAATGGGCACACGACTAGCCTTGAATTGCTTCTTTATTTCAATCAATGCTAAGGATGCACTAATAAATGATAAAGCAAGCAAGAGAATAAGCAGCAATCCTGCTGCTGAGGCTCCAGCACCACCGCCTATCATATTGTGAATGTATAGGTATGCATATCTATGCTGATTATGGATTCAGGAATCATCCTGCAATTTATTTCCTCTGCTCAATTTCATCAAAATATTCCAATACCTTCTTCTCTGTCACTTTGTGCTGCCGGATGCTTTCATCAAAAAGCGTATTTCTCAATTGTCTGTATAAAGTTATGGCCTGTCTGAAACTATCCAATAAGCTTTGCCGATCATAGCTAGGTATGCTAGCTTTGAGAGCCTCCAAATCCTGGCTATCCAAATCCATTTCAACCTTTCTCACTGCGCGAGGCAAATTCCCGTTTTTCATATGAAGTAAGGGACCTAAAACCAGCATTCTCAGGAATCCCAGGAAGTCAAAGGCTTCGAAGTATTCGCCTCTCCCAATTTTCAATAAAGCATAGTGTATCCAGGTCCAGAATCGATCTTCGATCCATTGGTAATCCGGCATAGGGAAATGTGCTTCTGAATTATCCAGGGCTTTTTGCAATTGCCCTTCTTTGTCCAGGAGTAGATGAGGATTTTCCACTCGGTCGTTAAATTCCTCAAGAGTCAGGAATTTGATATCTACATGTAATAGGGGATTGTCATAGAGACAAATCAACAATCGGGGCTCCCCCACATGTTCGCCCGTAAATCCTGAAAGATAATTTCCCAGGCTTTTTGCATATGCAAACATTTGATCTCTATCATCAGAAACTTTGTTCCTGGTAACAAGGATCAGGTCAAGGTCTGAGAATTCATCGATCTCATCCACCAGCCATGAACCGCCCACCGCCAATCCGATGACGTTTTCCTCTTTGCTCCAGATTTTTTTTGCTTGAAGGGCAAATTCTTGTTGAATCATAATTTGGAAGTACAGGTGAAAAAATTATCAGATGTACGGCTGTGAGAAGTTTAGGTTGCGTGTGGAAGTTAATCTGCTTAAAGAGAAGCGCATAAGTTTAGTCAAAATAAGGTCCTACTTTCTAGCTGGCGCATTTCTCAATTTCGGTTTTCTGACTTTTTAGGTATGCTTAGCTGATTCGTTGAATATCCATCCATTTAGTAGCCTAATTCCTTGACAAGCTTCAGGACTTCATGACATACAATATCCGCATTCTTTTTTGTTGTGTACACACTATTATGATGACCATTTAGTAAGAAATGCTTCCCATCTGTTGAAAGTCCGGCAATCTCTTTTTGCAGTTCTATCCATTCGGGCTTTGCCTCATCTCCATTGTATCTTTTATTGGCCGTAAATACCCTAATGGGCAGTGATCCAAAATCCTTTGTTTCCCGGGCCTGCTCATAAACGTAAGACTCCCACTTTATTTCATCCCTGTATCCACGGTAGTATTTTCCGTCCAGGGTGTAGTCATGAAAACGATTATTGACTTCATCTGGAAAATCTTCAACATAAAATATAGAGCCATTAAGTCGATCAAATAGACCGAGAATACCCATATCGCCTAAAACTGCTGCTGTGTTTAAGATCCAGGAGAAATCCTTTTGTTTGGGATAATTGAGCCTCTCACGTTGATCCGGATGACTGGAATCAAGAAAAATCATGCCTTCAACTTCATCGGGATAGAGCTGAGTATAGACGCGGATAAAAAGCCCCCCAAAGGAGTGCCCCAACAATATATAGGGGGGAGATTCTCCCGATTTCTCTAATAACTCATGCAACTCATGAGCGATGGTCTTCGGGTCCCGGGGAGTTCCACTCAAGTCGCTGTATGCGATTCCGGCTCTGTCATAGCGGATAACCCGTAAACTATCTTTTAGTCCTTCACTCAACCAGTGGTAATGTTCGCCAGGCAAGGCCTGGCCCGTTTCAATCACAAGGCTCGGTTTATGGCTTTTTTCTCCCGTAGCATGTATGTGTAAGTCAAAAGCTCCCATCTCAACAAATTCTCCCTGAGGTTTTGCTTCAGGAGCAAATAGGCGGAATATAAAACCCGCAAGAATTACCAGGGTCAAAAGGAGTCCGATAGCTTTTGCCAAATAGCTGAAGAGTTTGGATATTTTTTGCATGATGAGGTGGATAAAGATTGTTAATCATGCAGCCAATCTATATCAGATGCTCAGCTTGCACCATTAATTGTGATCAAGGATATCAAAGTGCTTATACATCCTGTCGAAATGGACACCAAATTTATTCAATAAAGCTGCAAAGCTGTTGGACGCAAAAATGATTGAGTTCATCAGGAATAGCCTGGATGATGCCTGCGGCTATAGGTTGGTAGGCAAGGGGAGGAGTCGATGCGATGCGCACAGCAAACTCTCAATCATTGGGTTGAGGGTTTTTCAAAAATTCTATTAACTCGAATCCTGAATAGGGTTCCAGAATAGAAATCACCACCTGGCCTAGGGTATCAGGAGTTCTTATCCCTTTTTTCTTCTTGAGTTTCACCCTTCTGAACAACTCATAAACCTCTTGTTTAAATTCATTGGGAGCCCTTACAGTGATGGGTTCAAGATTTTCAACTGTTCCATCAGGACCTATGGAAATCTTAAATTCCCCTTCCCCCGGATATTGAAATGGGGTATTCAGCAATAAAGAATCTTCCATATACCAGGCCTCCAGGTCCATTTTTACGCCTCTTTTTTTGGTCTTATTTATGCCTGTTTGTTTTGAATGGATATCAAGAGTTGTATATACCGAGTCTACATAAGAAAACTGAAGGCTGTATGTTTCGTTTTCTTCGGGATACACTTGTGTATAAGCTTTCAAGAATCCATGCTCGCTATATTGAAATTCTATTTCCGACATCAGGGTATTGGACAGGTTCAGAAATTGGGTCTTATTTAATTTCCCATCTTCCAGATACTTATACCTTGCAATATTTGCCAGGGCATTTCCCGATCCATCATAATTGCTGGCGGATGTCAGGCGAGCTTGCTCATCATATATATATTTTATGACTGCAATTTTTGAATCTCCCATTTCCAAAAGCTTTCCTTCCTTATCGAGCGTCTGTCTTTCTACTAATTGATTGCTGGAATTATAGATAAATCTCAAGATGGAAGAATCGTAATATCCATCAAGGTCCATCAAGTCCCCGGAATTATTATATGCTTCTCGACTTACATAATTCCCTTGAGAATCATAGGTATACCTGAATTCGGCAGGATAAAAACTGCTAAATTTATCTTCAGAAATTAGCTGCCCTTTCTTATCGCGGAACTCCAGTTTTTGCAATTTTCCGTCTTCATAGAAGTATGTTTTAGAGGCAATGCCATAAATGTCCTCTATTTCATCTCCTAAGAAATTGGTCCAGGAAACTTTTATTTGTTCATCTGCCGGCAGAAAAAAACAAGTGATTGATATAAGGGTAAAAAGTAATTGACTTTTCATTTGGCTAAAATCGCTAAATTTTTTGAACGCCAATAAGTTTTATCCTACCCTAGCCAATGATCTTAATTTTGAAATATTGGTCTACAAAGACGACCAGGAGTAGGAAGATTGAGCAAAGTAAGAAGTTTATCAGGTTAAATTTTAGCCCGATTTTGTTATCCCGGGAGAATTTAAAAATGAGGAAGAAGAGGAAGCTGCTAATGAGGATGGAAAGCGTATATAAGCCAAGTCCAAAGGATAGACCAAATCTCCCTTCATCATTTGCTTCAAACATATTGGCCAGGCCGGCAAAAAATCGATAGACAAATGGGAAAAACAGAAAGGGATATAGATTCAGATTTTTGTTTTTATTTAGGATAAAGTAAAATACAATTGCCTGAGCAAGGGTAAATAAAGGTCCGGAAATCGTTATAATATTCGCATGCCAAGCATGTTTATAAGTACCGGAAATCGGGGAGACCGTGTTCATGGACATGGACATTTTATTTCCCAGCAATTCACCCGTAATCCAATGGGCAAATTCGTGAAAAAAGCAACTCAGGAAGACTGCCAGAGATAGGTATGCGATATAGCTGAGATTGATCTTTTTTGTCATCTTGTCTGATTATGTATGTTCCCACTGTACCTATAGTCTACAGCAATGCTTTGAAATGCTTAGGCTCTTATTGCCCCATTCAAGGCAGTCGTTTTGTAGGAGGTTTGGAGTCTTCAAATTAGTGGATGGGGGAGAGTAGGGGCTAAGGTCAATATCTTACAAATAAATCGGCCTTCCTTCAGCTTTAATCTTCAATGAGTAGTTTATCGATTTGCTGATAGAGTATTTCCTTTTTCGAAGGACGAGGGGCTCTGAAGTTTACTATTTCCCCTTGCTTATTTATAAGTAAATATGTTGGATAGGCATATAATAGATCTTCTGAAATAGAATCTTTATGACTCTCCCAAAAATTCTCAGCAAAAGCATCGGTAACCTTTACATGTATACCTTCCAATTTATGTTTCTCTATTAATTCTCTCCAGGTCTTTTCATTTTTTATGCTCCATTTAGCAGTAGTTGGAACACAGATATATAAAAAGGAAAGTTCCTGGTCCTTAAATCTGTTTTTTAGATCTGGTGTAAAGGGGAATTCTTGTAAACAAGGAGAACAGCTTGTATACCAAAAGTCAACGAATACTACCTTGTTTTCAAAATAGGGTAGCTCCAGAATACTCTCTATGTCAGGATGATTCATGCTAGAATCCGCGATCAGGACTTTTTCAGATGATTGCCCTACACATTCTAAATTATGGAGGCTGATCAATAAGAATATGGAGATCCAGCAGTTTTTTAGGAAAGCTAAGTTAACATTGAGCTTATTCATGGCAATTGAATTTATCCTTTACTAAGGATAGTTGTCTTTTGCCCCGGAATAGGTTGCACTCAATTGTAATTATTTCCCATCTATTTTTTGTCTCCTTTCCTTTTTACTACCAGGGGCCATCTTGTTTAACTTGATAAAAGCCTTTGCCATCAAATCGATAAAGTCCTTGCCCCGTACCCCACCACATATTACCGGATCTGTCTTGATGCATACTTTGCACACAACAATTAAGTCCATCTGCAACGGTAAAGACAGTAAATGCTTTTGGATTTGAATGAGGAAGAGACGGATCAAATCTCGTGGTGCTACCTCTGGCGGTAATCCATATAATGCCCGATTTTTCTATTAATATCCCCCAAATTTCACTTCCTCCTAATCCGTCTTCAGTTGTATAACTTCTAAAACTTTCTCCATCATATCGGCAAATCCCATCTCTCATCGTAAACCAGATATTTCCTTCCTTATCTTCTGCCAGGCCCCCTGCATAATTATCGCCCAGGCTTTCTTTTGTTTTAAGGTTTTCAACTGCTTTTCCATCATACCGAAAGACCCCTTGATTTTGTGAAGCAAACCATATATTTCCCTGCTTGTCTTCCATGATATCTGTTACATGTATAGGGGGAAGCAAGCGAAATTGCGAAAAGCTTTGACCTCCCAGGCTGTCAGCAGAGGGAAGATATCGAAAAACACCTGCATGAGTACCAACCCAAAGCTCCCCTGATTTGTCTGAGAGAATACTTTTTCGACCAATTCTGATATTGTTTAGTCCCTGATTTTCTTCATAGCTTCTAAAGCTTTCCCCATCATATTTGATGACCCCCAGGTTTGTTCCAAACCATATATTGCCAAGTTTGTCCTCAGCTATCGCATGAACGCTATGACCATTTTCGCCCTCTATTTTATTGTTGCCCTGAAAAAACGCAGCCTTACTGAAGTATTCCAGGGTTTCCCCATCATATCTGGCGACACTCTGGCCAGCTGGACCGAACCAGTAATTCCCTTTAGAATCCTCAAAAATGGCTCTAATATACTGGCTTACAAGATTGGAGTCATTGTATGGATTATGTTCTGGATTCGGAGGGGGAGGAGTTCCTATGATTTCCGGGCCAGTTTTTGGAATTTTTACTGACTCCCTGGTCGTGCTTGTATTCACCTGGCCTTTGCAGGAATTCATCGTGAATCCAGCTAAAAGCAAGATGTAAAATAGCTTCTGGTAGAAATATGTTGCCATGTTCTTCTGTTCTTTTGCTCTATTAAAAGCTTGCTGTGCTATAGGTCTTAGCTGAGTTTAGTCGCTAAGAATATCATATTTTTTATACTAAAGTCTGCTTTAGAGAGCTTTCCTGCCTGCTATAAGCAAATTAGTCTCTATTACTTTATCTTCTTGAATTCCCCTTCTCCCGGAACCTTCAGGATTATCGAATTAGGGTCTTTGGTATCAAAAACAACATGTAAGCCTCTACCCATATATACAAATTCATTCCTGGCAATCGGAAGGAGCCGGCTTGTGAAGTCACTATCTTTGTAGACGCGCAAGAATTCCCCATTCCTAACTGCATATCGAATTATTTTATCTGTACCTGAAGTCGCAAGGTATTCGCCCTCCAATAATTCGAGATGTTCGAGCGGAAGCTTCAAATGAATATCCTCCAAGGATTCTCCCAATTTCTTCAGAATGTTAAGGGCGTTTTGGTTCTCAGGATTCAAGCGTATGGAATATTTGTAGTTCTCAACGGCTTCCTTTTTAGATCCATTAGCTAAGAGTGCTTCTCCATAGCTATCATAGACGTTGGAAGCATAGGGAAATACCTCTGTGTTCAGCTTAAAAACAGCAATTGCTTTTTCGAATTCCTCTTTTGCCATATAATGGTAGCCCAGATTGTTTAATTGGCTTTCAGAGAAATCATAGGCTTCTGATTGTTCTTTTTTTAAGTTTGTGTAGCTCGCATGTAAATCCTCTGTTCCTTTGTCTTCAATGATTGGGTACAATAGGTTTGCGATAGATAATCTGGGCCAGCAGTCATCTCCGCTTGCTTTGGAGGATTTCCAATTGATTAGTTCGCAAAACATGGGGTTGCAAATATTGCCTCCGGCTCCTCCATTGGTGAGGATGATGAAGCCTGTTTTTGAAGGGGCATCAATCCTGAAATTGGCTTCCCAGCCGATATTGGATCCTGCATGTCCGATGAAGATATTTGAATTTTCCAGATGAACGGATTGATATCCCAATCCATATTTCCAGGCTCTGATAGTAGTATTTGGAGAAGGCTCCAGCATTTGCCGGACCGTTTCCGGAGGCAACAGGCGGTTATATTTTGTATGCTCCTTGTGTTCAGGAAGGCTGACATAGGCAAATCGTATAAAATCCTCAAGCGTTGTATGCAATCCAGCTGCAGCCTGAACAGTATAAAGTCCAAATTTGGTCGGTTCACCGAATGCATCATAGGGGGTAGCAGATCGATCCCTTATTTTTTCGTCTATTTTGAAGCTGCTATTGGTCATTCCAAGAGGATCTAGAACCTCCATTTGCATATAGTCTTCAAATTTTTGTCCGCTAACTTCCTCCATGATAAGTTGAAGCAGCCCATAGCCACCTCCCGAATACTCCCATTTGCTACCAGGCTCCAGGATAATTTCCACGGGCCCAAGTCCTTCGTTTTTACCATTCAACCATTCTACAATGCTCGGCAGATCGTCAAAAGAATGTTCTGCTGAGACACTCGGTAGTGATAAGCCTGCCGTATGGCTTAGGAGTCTTCTGATGGTAACTTCATCTGAATCAAATTCTGATGTGGGAAGGTGCCATCTTGTCAAATACCTTTCTGCAGGACTGTCAAGCTCGAGCTTGCCTTCATCTACCAATTTCATTACTCCCCAGGCTGCTACCGTCTTAGAGATTGAGCCAACATTAAAGCCGGTTTGCATGTCAACCTTGAGTCCTTTTTCAATATTGGCAAAGCCATAAGCTTTCTTAAGAACAATCTCCCCATCCACCATGAGGGCAAGAGCTGCTCCGGGAATAGAAAAATCTTCCAGCATTTGCGGTATTTTTTTGTCTATTTCATCCACAAATCGCTCAATACTTTTCGGTTTTTCCTGAGCAGCTAGCGAAAGTGGCAGCAGGATAAGAATTATGTATAGAAGATTTTTAGTCATGCTATGGTCTTTTCAATTGCTTGATGCTTTCCCCAATCTTTGGTATTTGAAGGATATCAATAGGATCCTATTTCAAAACTATCATATAGAATCGGTAGTCTGAGTTATCAAGTGTAAAAAGACTGTAAAAAATTGTAAAGGCCTTAGGTTACTCAAAGCCCTTCATTTCCATCCTATCAAAATCGATTGCTACTTCATTGGGAAAAGCTCCTTCTTTCTATCCGGAACCGAGCGTATTATTATCAGGTGAATCCAGAACTTGAGATTCATACCTGTAAAAAATTGTAATCCTGCTTTGCACCTTCGATGATTTATCTCTCTTTATATCTTATCATCATGCGTTTGTCTAAATATTTGTCTTCCAACTTGAGGAATTCTTTAATCCTGCCGTATTCTTTGAATCCCAGTCTCTCATAGACCCTATTCGCCTGTTCATTTTCAGTGATTACCCCTAATAAGATTTGCTCAAGTCCTTCTTCATTAAAAGCTTCCATAATCGTCCTCGAGATTAGTTCACTCCCTATTCCTTTCGCCTGGTATTGCTTTTTTACATATATCTGGACCAAATGTCCTCTGTGTTGGGTTCGTTTTCCTTCTTCTCTGATAAATCCACATATTCCTATACACTCCTCTTTTTTAAAAGCGCCCAGCATAAAACTTTCTGCATCTTCTCTAGCGATGAATTCATCAAATTTAAACTTCTCTTTCTTGATCTCTTCTTCATAAGTGCTTCCAAAACTATTGGGATGTTCTTGTAAACACTTCAATCTTATTTCGTGATACTTCTCTATGTCTGATCTCTCCAACTTCCTGTAAATGATTTCTGGCAGCTGATCTTCTTTATTCATATCTCTAATTTATATAGACTATTTGCTCTTAGGCTACTCATTTTTCGATATAGCTTCATTATTATGTAGAAATATCCTTGACAGCATAGAGCGAAATATTATATATGTAAGAGGACAGGTAGGGAGAAATATAGCATTTACTTGAGTGAGGCCTTTTTATTTCTAAATACTTTCTCCAAATGTCAGAAGGTTGCTGTCTGGGTCAAGGATTGAAAATTCCTTTTGTCCCCAGGCTTTGGTTTCCAGTTTTCCGTTAGGGTGAATAGGTGTTTTTCTATCCAACAAAGATTTGTAAAACTGCTCAATCTTCTCCGTTCTGATATAGACCTGTCCATAATTTTCTTTTGGATCAAGTTCTTTAAATTCAAAGAAATGAAGTTGGATCTGGTCGCATTTCATCATCAGATAAGCCTCATAATCCACACTTCCAAGCTCTTGAAATCCTAAACGTTTTGCATAAAACTCTCTCGTAATCTCTTTGTCTCGCATGGGTAATTTCGGATGGATGTCTGTTAGCATAATTTCGTATTTGACTTTTGTAAATTTATCGATCTCATTTGGCCCAATTTTCTGTAGACTTCCTGAGGCAGCTATGTTCTGAGGGTAGCCTATGAGAAAAACATTAGGTAGAGGACGTTATTAAAGGATTCTACAATCCGGATGTTATTTCTTGTAAAATCGTGGCCTGCTTTAGGTGCTGTGCGATCATTCAGTAAGTGTAGCCAATATATGCAATGCCGCTGTATTCTATTCTTTTTTAAATTTTCTATATGCACTTTTTTCTTTAAGCCTAAATTCAAAACTCAGGCTATCCTTCTCTTCTGATAGGGAGATTTCTTCAATCTCATCTATCTTATAATACTGATTGTCAATTTCTATAGTAAAGTTCGTTTCCCCTATTTCCTTTTCCAGAAATCCCCATTCTTGCAGCAAATAGATTTTTGGAATTGCTATCGCGCTTTTGACTCCTTCTCTTAAGCGATAGTTTTCAATCTGAACTTCATAATCATTTTCTGTGGCAAAGGAGAAAATCGAAAGAAAAGGTAAGGCCATTGGGAATAGGCTCAGCATCAATAAAATTCCAAGAAATACTAAATAGCCCTTGATCAGCCTGCGCTTGAAGTATTTGATAATGACTATTGCTGTCAGGATTAGCCAGGTCCAAAAAAGAACTTTATCACTTATTTGTCCAATCAGCGAGATTCCACTCGTGAGATACAAAACGACATCTACAATTAGTAAAATTGTTATTGTTAGGTACCCTTTTAACATTTGATGAATTGGTTAAAACTTCAGTGCGTAGCCTCAGTGGAGAATTGGGACTAGTTTGTGTTGATGGTTTTTAAATTCTTTTTCTTTTCCTTCTCTAGGCTATCTAACCAGCGATGGAATCTTCTGGCATTTCTATTATGTTCACTTAGGTCTTCTGCGAAAACATGATATCCGGGATTATCCGGATCTACACACATATAATAAAAATTATGCTTTTCCGAATCCAAAACAGCATCAATACTCTTCATTGATGCCATACTTATGGGGCCAGGAGGAAGTCCCGGGTGCAAATAGGTATTATAGGGAGAATCGAAACGGATATGTTTGTATAAAATCCTGGTCGCTTTAAAGTCTTTTGTAGCAAATTTTGCTGTAGGGTCCGCATCTAACTTCATCCCTACCTTAATTCGATTTAGGTATAAGCCTGCAACTCGTTTCTTTTCAGAATTTTTTGATATTTCTCTTTCAACAATTGAGGCTAAGGTGTATACCTCTGTAGGTGTCATTCCCAGTTTTTCGGCTTTTGAACGTCTTTCATTCGTATTCCAGAATCTGTTGTGTTCTTTAATCATTCTTTCGAAGAATGCTGTTTCATCTGTATTCCAATAAAATTCATATGTATTCGGAATGAAGAGACTCATCAAGCTTTCAGAAGTGTGTCCTGATTCCTGGATGTATTTTTCATTACGAAATAGATGAATCAAATCAGTTGAATCGGCTTCAATAAATTGAGAGGCTTTTGCCGCAACATCTTCTAATAGCCAGCCATGATTTAATACTAAATTTACGGCTTCCTGCTTTCCTGCTCGAAGATGACTGATTAAAGAACGATTGCTCCAGGAGGGAGTAATTTTGTATCTGCCAGCCCTCATGATACTTTTTTTGTAGCTCATCATTTCTGATACTTCTCGAAATGAAATGGTATCTATGATTTGCTTATTCTTATGGAGAATTTCTAGGACTTCATTAAATGAAGATTTAGAGGGAATGAGAACAATATTATTCTCTAGTTTGTCAGGGACATTTGGAGAGAGGATGCTTGTGTATTTCTGATAAGCAAAAACACCTCCTATCACAGCAATAATTAATACTCCCCATAAAATCTTTCTGACCATTTAATTTTTTTAAGGTTTAATTGAACTTATTTTATTTAGCAGAAACTCTCACTAAGAAACGACTGTTTTAAAGTCGATTTAACAATATTAGCTGCTTCTCTAGCATCTGCTAAATATTTTCCTTCATACTTTTTATAGGTTAATCCCTCTTTCTAAAATTCTTGAAATGATGATGATTAATATCATTGAAATGATTGGCCAGTAAGTAATTCTTGAAAAGGCAGTCTCCCCAGTTGATTTTTTTACAAATCCCCAATCGGATGTACCAATTCTAATTGCTGTTGGAATCATTGTCAAAGGAAGGAAGAGAGGGAAGGCTATACTCACCATCGTAGGTGCTGGTAAAGAAATTAAAGTATTAATTATTGTACTGACAAGAAGCGGTAAAATAAAGAATTTGAAAAAAGAAGTTGATTTTTCAAGTCCTGAAATGTTCCTCAAATCAGACAGAAAATCGATGAATAATGGCGCTCTTTTCCGAAAGAAAAGGATTATGGTGATCAAGGCTAAAGCTGCGAGTGAAAAAGAAACATAAGTTGGAGTAGCTAGAAGGCTATATATTTTTCCAGTGTCACCATATGGTATAAATGGCCCCATCATAATGTATCCTAGAAAAACAAGCATCCCTATTATTTCCATCCATAAGTAGAAGCATCCAATAAGGTCTATTTTGCTTTTTTTGCGCAAGAGGCTAAAAAATAGAATCGCTTGAAAAAAGGAAACTAAAGGACCACTGGAGAGAATAAAAAGCTCATGGCTTAGGGGAGTTGTTGAATTATCAAAGGAAACATAGGTGTGAAATAAGGTTGGATTAACATCACCTAATTTTGCTGCAATGGCATGAGCAAATTCATGAAGAAAAGTTGTCAGGCCGAATGCAACAACCAGAATAGAAATCAGATTTAATATGATTAATCTTTGTTTCATCTCAGGGTCAATCTATATGCTAATATCGCTATAAAGAGCCATGCTGAAGTAATAAAATGCGGTTCTCCTTTAGTCAGCCTTTTTGCCTTATTGATTGTTATAGTTGCGCACAAGACCCAGCTATGCTTCAGGCGACTACTTTAGCTGCTGATCGGACTTGTCGGAAGTCTAATTTATCCTTTATAAAGTTCGCATGAAATCGTAAATGTCAAAAATTATCTGAAGCGCAGCCTGCCGACTGACGGCTATGATTTTATTTACATTCTTAGCTCTTTGCTTTTATTTTTTGAACTAAGAATGCATCCTTTTTGCAATCGGCATTGATTATCTCGATTTCCTCATTTTTCTCAGTAATATAGCTCAGAAACAGCTTTTCATACTCATCCCAACTTGCGCCAATTGGAGGTGCTTCACAAGATTCTAGTAGGTAAAAAACATATTGGTCTTTTTGTGTTAACAAGCCTCCTGAGCTTCTAATTCTTTCAAAAATCCGTACCTGCTCTACTAATAATCCCGCTTGTCCTTCAAGTTCTTCTATTCGAATTTTAGTACGAGTCTTGAGTTCTTGAAATGCATGTAGGGCACTCGCCAGGTCTTTATAAGTGGCTACAAATAGCATGACGCCCTTGTAATTTTCGTCAATAGGTTCATCAAAAACTTGTTTATCGGAATAAGAGGTGTAGCTGTTGAAATGGTCGGACTTGAAGTCGTCAGCTTCGAAAATCATTTGTATATCCCAATAAAAGGTAGGAACTCGATCATGAACGCTAACTATTAAATTTTCTTTGAGCACAGATGTAGAGAACTTTAAGATAGACTTCGCTAAATCATTATTAGACGAAGACATGGATTTTTTCCCCCATTCAATCTTTTGTCCAGTGCTTTGTACGCTACAAGAGGATAAGGCTATGCTCGAAATTAGGGATATGAGGTAGAAGATTTTCATTGTTCCTGGATGCTTGTGGTAAGGTTTAGCTTTGCCTTGTTCATAGCCTCAGCTGAGGATGGCGTTTGGCTTATGTTGTTTCGGTTTTATTTATTGTGCCCAAGCATGCTCATTCCTGGAGCTTAAGTAATTCTATTGTATTGCTCTTAGGCTATCTATACCTTCTGTGCTAACCCAATAGATATTTGATAGCCCCGGCTCTATATCTCTTTCATCCCTGCCAAAAAATAAATACTTGCCGTCTTGAGTAATTCTTGGACCTTTTTCATTTAAAGTAGTGTTTATGGTATTTCCAAGATTTTGGGGGGGTGCCCATGTTCCGTCTTCCTTTTTAAAATAAACATACATATCATTATCCTTTCTTCCCTCTTCTTGATCGCTGGGTGCTGTTACTATCAAGTAATCCTGAGATGGCGAAATGAATGCATGATGACCAAATTCAAGGTCAACTTCCCTTGTTTCGGGAAACTCACCATTTTTATTGGGAGCATAATAGGTATTGAACTTTGACAAATTGAAATAATAAAGGTCCCCGTTTTCAGCCTGATTAGGAAAAAACACCAGCTCGTCATTTATCGGTGAATCAAGAAGAATCGCATCGCTCCAGGAATCCTCTAAACGGTTTACATACCAAATTTTTTCATCTGCAAAGGCGGAGTCCATAGCTGTGAAATATATCCTTTTACCATCAGGGCTAACAAATGGATGCATTTCTTCCTTTTTTCCTCCATTAGTAAAACTTACTCTTTTTATGGGAGTCCATGTATCATCTTCGAGTTTTGAGAAATAGATAGATGTTTCTTCGTCTTTGTTATCAGCTGCAAAATACATTTCAGTCAAATCCGAAGAAAAGGAAGTAGTGCCTTCGAACCTTCCCTCAATAGAAACGATGCCAGGAGCAAAAATTTCGGGTATTAACCCAGGTGGTTTTTGACCAAAATAATTACCCTTCTCTATTATAGGATCATCCTCTTTAGTGTTTGATTTCTCTGGATTGCAAGCACTTGAAAAAATGATAGATACGAGTACTAAGACGCTAACGATAGGGCTTTTCATTGCTTAATTTATTTTAATTACCGATAAGGCCTGGTATATGTGGAGTTACTTAAGATAGGAAGCAATTATTGCATATACATTCTTAGCGTGTGTTTTAGTTCTATCGTTTCTAATATTTTCAGACTAAAGTTTTGGCATAACCAGATAAGTACAGTCAATTTCTTTAAAGAGATTTATTCAGGTTTTGAATACTCGATTAATTCCTCTACGTACGAAAAATCATCTTGAGTTTGAATAAGTTTAATAAAATTTTTCAGGGTAGGTGCATACAACCAAAGCTCTTCTTCATTTGCATTATATCCCCTGGAATTCGTGGTTTTACCTGTGTATTTAATCGTGTAAGCCATGAATGTTCCAGCTTCTACCGTTTCTTCTTGGTATGATAATATCTCAGCATCTTGATTTTGGTTTCCCGTAGTTCCATCTTGACTTGTCCAATTGTTTTCATATTTCCACTTTTTACCCACTTCCAGAGGCCAGTCGTACTTAGGTGTTTTGCTTTCTTCAGGCTTAACGATGTCTGTAAGGGAAATGGTATCATTTCCTATCGTCATGCTTAAAACGCCATCAAGGCTGATTATTTCTCTTGTATCTTCTCCTTCCGAGCGTATTTCACCTTCCGTTGTTACACCTTTATATTTCCAAACCCATTTTTCGCCAACTTGATAATCAGCTAAAGTTGGTTGTTGGGTAATGCCCGAATTCCTTGGGCTGTTACAAGCACTAAGCATTACTATCGCAAAAAATATTACAAATTGACTTTTCATCTTTACCTAGATTTTAAATGTATTTACTTCTTTTTAATGCCTTTTTTAGCTTATTCGGGCCCCTCTTAAATAAATGCTAAGGCTTTGGTATAATCCTCAGTTTTAATTGATGGTATACCTTCTTGGAGGTGTTTTTTATTTTATCCTTTTTGATAATTAAAGGTTTCAGGAAAAGTAACGGATGCTTCCCACCATTTCTTGGTGGTTTCCTCATCCACCTTTGAAAAGTCCAATTGCTCCCAGATATATGTCTTTTCCATCTGTTCTCCCAAAGCTAAAAGTCGTTTAGCAGTCTTGAGTTGCAGCTTACTCCATTTTTCTAGCGCATTATCAAGCTTACTTTCTTCCTTCAGGCAATTGACCAGATCTTTAACGTTGTTGTAGCCCTTGAATACTCCCGAACCTGTAAAAGGCTGGACAAATATCCCGGCATCTCCAATAAGACACATTCTTCCTTTACGATAACTGTCCAAGTCAAGTGTATAGATGACTTGGATATAACTGTCTTCGGTTTTGTGTACTATTTCTGCATAGTAGTCAGGAATGTTTTTAGTCAGGCGGTCTTTCAGCTGTGCTTCGTTTTCTTCGGTAAGGTTTCCCGGAGGGAGGGTTCCGAATCGAATTTGTCCCTGTTTATCAGTCATAAGTTTATCCAATTCGGGTTCTGGAATGGGCATATAAGCAGCCCAATTGAAAACACGTTCACCTTTTTCAACAGATCCATTCTCGTTCGGGATGAAATAGACGACATTATGGCCGGGCTCACCATCATAGGACAATCGCAGTATTTCATCTTTTAGGATAGAAGTGTCTAGCATTTCAGATTCAGAGAGGAGACCTCGCCAAAGTACATAACCTCTGTATTTCAATTTCTTCTCTGGAAAAAGAAGCCTTCGACCCATTGAGTTATAGCCATCAGCAAATAAAACAAGGTCGAACTGCAGCTTCTCGTCTGATTGGGTAGTCAGTTCTACCTTCCCGTCTTCAATTGATCGGGCATGTACTATTTTGGTACCAGCCCGATACCCTTTGTCAGGAACATTGGCTCGAAGGTTTTTCCAGAGTTCATTCCATTGGAATACATGAAAGTTCATGGGTACGGCCCAGGCAATTTTCCCATAAGGTTCTGCCTCATTGCTCTTGCCGACTAACGGCATTTTGTTTATTTGGAAGTGGGCAAAACCATCTTTGATAAGGCCATCTTCTAGGATTTGCTGCATTAGGGTAGGTGTAGTCCCAATTCCTCCTCCGCGGCCGACTAAGGTCTTATTAGACCGTTCAAATACCGTTACCTCATGGCCTTCTTTCATTAAAAGGGTGGCTGCAGAACAACCTGCAATTGAGCCGCCTACTATTCCAATTTTCATAGGTATTAGATTTAATTACCGCCAACGGCTAGCGAGAATCCGGACAGCCGCTTCAGAGGCTTACTGTGCTGAAGCTTATGTTGTACCTTACTTAACCTTTTTCAAATTTGACTCAAGATTTGGGTGCTTTGAGATTATTTCCCTAAACTTTAAGTATTCCTCATCTGAAAAAGAGGGCCTGGGGATTAAACTTGCAATCATTTTATTGTGATAAATTAATATCCAATTTTTCAATTCCTGGATTTTATAAACTTTATCCCATGTCATTGAGCTATTAAATGATTCTCCAAGAATGTGGAATTGTTCTAATTCGAATGAGTAAATCATTTTTTCTCCAATCCTTGGATCAGAGTTAAAATTCCTCTTAGCAATCCAATAAATTGATAGAGGAAGTAAGACACTTAAGGCAAATCCAAATATCAACATTCGATTAGGAATCTCTTCCCATTTATCAAAAACTATTGCATTCCATACCGATAAGAAAAGCAAAAATACGCCAACAACTGTAATCCCAATCATAATTGGTTTTCGATATGTTTGGGCATACATTAATTTCATGTATTCCTTGAAGCCTATTTGGGATTCTATTTCTATTTTTCCCATATTTTATTTTTGGTACAACGGCTAGTATATGGTGCGTTGTTATCCCCTAAGGAGCTATGCACTATATACTTTCTTAGCTATAGGTTAATTTACAAAATACATTTCCAATTCCCCTTTTCCCTTCGCAAATATCCTTCCACGAGAAAGACATGAAAAGTCGTTCTTAACTAGTTCATAGGTAGATGAGGAGATATTAATTTTACCCGCTTCGCCTGCAGATTCTATCCTGCTGGCTGTATTTATTGTATCGCCAAAAAGGTCGTAAGCGAACTTCTTTTTGCCGACAACTCCAGCTACAATAGCTCCTGAATGTATCCCAACCCTCATCCTCCATTTTATTTCGTGCTTCTTATTCCTCTCCTCAAGATAGGACAGCATCTTTTTTGCCGCTTTGATACAATTAGGAGCGTGGCTTGTGATTTCACCTTCAAGGCCGCATGCAGCCATATATGCATCACCAATTGTTTCAATCTTTTCAACGCGAGTCTCCTCCATAATGTCATCGAATCGTCCGAAGATGTCATTGAGTTCATTGACCAGGGTGGTTGCAGGGATAGATGCCACTAAGTGGGTAAATCCTTCAAAGTCAGTGAATAGAATCGTCACACTCTTGTGTCTTTTTGGAATGGTCTTACCATTCTCTTTCAGGTCCTTTATAATGTTTGCAGGTAGAATATTGTGCAGAAGATCATCAGATTTTTTCTGTTCTGCCATCAATGAATCTTCTGAGCTATCAATCAGCACAGATAAGCTCCACATCAAAGCAAGACTAATTAATGCCGTCATGCCTATATTGACAATCTGTGATAAATAAGGATCCATGTCATTATGTTGAGCATAGAATTCTGATTGAAAGACAACTGTAGCAATCAAAGTCAAGCAAGCCAATAAACTGAAACCATGGGCAAGCGATCTTGCCTTTCTCGGGAAAGTCATGTAGGGCAAGATGATTATCAGAAAACAAACGCTAGCAATCCCTGAGTGATATCCTGAAAAATAAAGAAATACGAGCACTGAAAAATATGCTGAGATCGCAAGCCAGACTGAAGCAGTAACCCGCCTGGCTTTCTGGTTCAAAACTAATACCAGCAGAAACATCAAGCCCAGTATTACATTCCATACCGCACTTGTTGTTTCCGAAATGGATATGGCAATTGACATCCATAGGAAGTTGAAAAGAACCCCTAGCATTGCGGCTATATTGGTGACCCTTAGGTACCTTCTCTCGGTTACTGAAAATTCCTTGTTCAGGCCGATATCAACGATTCTATGGAAGAGTGTTTCCTCTCTATTATCAACAGACATTTCGTTATTCTTGTTTTCTTTAGATTATCTATAACTTTTGAATGAATTTTAAAATCATTAAATGATTTATCTGTGATGGCCTCGATTATTCTAGCAAGCTATTGATAGTTTGTATCTGCTTAAAAGGCCTTCCCTTTTGCTGGACATGTTATTGTTGTTTTGTACGTATAGTCTGACAAGCCAGGAATTGTGAATCCTGAATTGTCAGACCATAGCTTACAAATTCACCCCAAGCTAAAACTTTAAGGGATCAATTTTTAAAACCAATTAAATCCTAGTCCAATAGAGAGCACTACAACGTCTCGATCTTTACCATTATCTAAATTAGACCATCCCATCTGCAGTTGGGTTTGAAGGTCAAGCGCAAAGCTTTTCTTTTGCACTAATTCATAGCCTGTACTGAATGCAACTGCCCCACCAAAATTCCAGTCTTCCTCTTCAATGTTATTTTCATAAAGTGCTGGAAAATCCATAGCCAGACCTGCACCAGCATTTACCCACCATCGGTCTTTCACCCAATATTGAATAGAAGGCATTAATGCATCAAAACTTCGATCTTTGCCTTGGTTTTCGTAGATCATTCCAGCATACATTCCTAGAATAGCCAGACGATCATTGACCATCCAACCCAATTTCAAATTAGGAAAACTGCCGCCGCCTTGAGCTTTGTCGAAAGCTTCTCCTTGATCGCTATCTGATATACTGATGACACCACCGCCTATTCCAAAACCAATGACAAATCCTTTTCTTTCCATTTGATTGGTCTTATTTTGGCCATAAGAGAGAAGCGTGCAAAACGTAAATACAAAAACTAATAAGTTTTTCATTTTTAATATGTTAAATGTTTGAAGTTGTCTAAAATTTTCCCAAACAGTCCTGTCATATCGAGGCGTGGCTAGAGAAATGGCTCGTGTGCCGAGATATCTCAAATATGATGGTACACAAATGATCTTCGATATGTAGCGTGAACCAAGACGCAGCTGGGATAGTATTACATGATTTATCTGTGAAGGTCTCGATTAATCTTCCAGGAAATTGCTAGTTCGTATCTGAGCTTCTATGAAAAATCGTTTTTGATTATGCTAAAATCTATACCCTATTCGGAAGTGCATATTTAATTCTATTTCACTTTTGTCTTTTGAATAACCAGCGCGTTTGGCAAATGTATAACTATATCCTGCGCCAATACCTGCTTCAAAATTAAAATGCTTCCCTATGTTTCTTCTAATTCCCCAAGTGGGTATGATAGCGAAATCACTTACTACAGGAGCATTGTCAGAATTGAATAGGACAAACCAATCTGGATGATAGCTCGTTTTTAAGGCAATAAAATTGCCACTATTTCCGTCAATTCTTTTTGAGTTTTCGGAGCGTTTTTTGAGGTTATAATAGAATCTTGGCTCAAGAACTATTACCGGTGTGAGCAGAAGTGGAGAATCATATTCATCATAAAAAGTAGTTTCCCAAATACCAAAATCAAAACCAAGCTCTGTTCTTAGTGCTATGGTATTGGTTAATTTTGCTTCATTATATGCCCAGATTCCTAAAACTCCCGTTTGTACTCCAAATGTTGATTTTTCTACACTTGTGTCTTGAGATTTGGCGACTAAAGCTAGTCCGCACAAAATCAAGATTAATAATGTCTTTTTCATAATTGTTTGTTCGTAATTGTTAAGAATTTCGATTGCTGCAAAGCACCTCCCCTTATTGTTCGTTTATTTCGTGAAGAGGAAAGGAATCATCATCCGATGAGTATTTAGCCTGCTTTATCGAATTGATAAGACAAAGATGGAGTGGAAAAGAAGGGGAATCGTCCTGAAATGAAATTTCGGACCTTTAAGTGAGATTTGACACCTTTTAAACAGGCCTAGGTTTGATGGGACCTCAGCCAGGCTTTTGGTGTCATCCCTTCGGCTTTTTTAAAGAAGGCATTGAATACCGATTTAGAATTAAAGCCGCTTTCATAAGCCAGGGCTAAGAGGGTAAGGTGGTTGTTGGCAGGATTTAGGGCAATCTCTTTGAAGTTCTCCAAACGAAAACTATTGATGTATTCATTGAAATTTTGGCCCATTCGTTCATTCAGCAACCAGGAAAGCTTATTGCTGCTAATATTCAGGTTTTCGGCTAGCTCGCGTAAAGATAAAGAGGGGTTTTGAAACCACTTTTCTTCCTTCATTTCTTTTCCCAAAGTTTCTAAAACCATGTCGATTTCTGCAACTGACATTAAGGCTTTGGGAGGGGCAATTCGTATTTGTTTTTCGGGCTCTGGTGGTAATAGTTCTATAGGGAAAGTGGCTTGTTGTAACTCCTGAAACCTCTGATACCCGTGTAAAGGTTTAAGTAGCGGAATATTCATAAAGTTTATGATTTGACCCGTACGTATCCTGATGTTTTCTTCCAAAAAGTCCAAGGCCAGTTCGTGTTTGTCCAAATGGACCAACAAAAAAAGTTGCCAGGGAAAAAGCGCTGTCCCAAAATCTTCTTTTATCATTAAGCCGAGTCTGCTGATATCAATATCGATCTTATCTTCTGGATTGACCAACTTGTACAAAACTCTGCATTCTTCTGGTCTCTCAGCCAAAGGGGTCTGACTTAAGAAGTTATTTAGTTTTTCGTAGTCTTTCGAGAGAATTAAGCATAATTGTTTTAATGCGATAGAATGGGTAAAATCTGGATTGATGCTTAAGGAGGTCTCTATACATTCCAGCGCTTTCGAGTACTCCTCATTTAAATAGTGAATATTTGCTTTGGTAAAATAATGATTCGGAGACAAAGGGTTTGTTTTCAATATATTATCAACATGCCCATGGGCTCTTTCGAAATAACCTACTGCTGTATACAATTCACATAAACCTTCTTCTGCTTCCGTATAGGAGTGATTAAGTTCTATTGCTTTTTGGAAAAATATATGGGCATTGGTGAAATCCCATTGACCCCAAAAGGACAATGTCGCTTTACTAAAATACCCTATATAGGATTGTTTGTCCAGCTTAAAACCTTTACTGAGGTTCTCTTCTGACAATTCTAACAAAGCTTTATTATTTCCCCATGATCCGTACATGGCATAAGAATACGCCAAACCAAAGTAAGGCAAAGCAAATGAGGGGTCTAGCTTTACACATTGTTCATAGAGTTCTATTGCATTTGCGATGCCCTGGCCATCCCATAATAAATGCTGGTAGCGAGCTTTAAGATAAAGGTCATAGGCCTCCATATTTTGTGTAGGCGCTTCAATTAAATATTCCGGGATATTGAGGTGACCAAAATTTTCTCGAATCTGGTCAGCAATGTGTAAACTTATTTCATCTTGTAGGGCAAATATGTCTTCCAACTCCCGATCGAAATTTTTTGACCAGAAGTGGCTGCCGTCATCAGTACTGATTAACTGCGCTGTAATGCGAACCCTGTTTTTGACTTTCCTGACACTCCCCTCCAAAATAGTATGTACCCCTAACTGATTACCAATGGTTCTCACATCTATATTTTTATTCTTAAATGCAAAGGAGGAGGTGCGAGCTATGACTTTCAAACCCTTCACGGTGGTTAGGGCGTTGATTATTTCTTCGGTAATGCCATCGCTGAAGTATTCGTTCTCAGGGTCGGCACTCATATTAACAAAAGGGAGAACCGCAATGGATTTATTGGATGATGATATGGGTAGATGCTTGTTCATTTTCTTCTATACCTTAGCAGGGCTTCTATGAACTGACATTGAATTTTTATGATTTTTCTTTTAAATGGCTACGACTAGCTAAACTCTCGTAGGCAGCCTCAGCAGAGTATGGAGTTTAGCTTTTTGTTGGGTGCAGGATTCATGCATTTAACTGAATAATTCGTACCCGACCCTTTCCCATATCTTTCGATAAGTTTTCTAATTAATCAGCAAGTAATCTTGCCATGTAAGAAACGGTTCAATGCTGATTGTCAGGTCAAAAAGATAGCTTAATCCAATTTCTCCGTCCGTTCAAAATACCAGTTTGGGGATTTTTCCCATTCCCTTTTTTCCAGATTATAGTGGGACCCCTGAATAGCGACTACCTGCCCGCCCTTCTCTATAATTTCATAATTATGGGCATAATTGAGTAAGGTAGTGAAGCGATTCCTGGAGAGAGGACGGAAAATCCTTCTGCTTATACCCAGTTTTTTGTAGTAAAGCAGGCCGTTTTCTATCCAGACATCGATTTCGCCATATTGGCCCACCAACCTTTGGAAGTTTTCCAGCAGCTCCGCTTTCGATTGAGATTGAACATAGTCCAAATGTTGTTTAGCTTGCTGAAGATAATAATGTTCTGGGTGTTGGTCAATTGCTTTTTGGTAAGCGATTTGGGCCTTTTCGTAATCTCCCTTTCTTAGTAAGTCTTCAGCTTGCCAAATGGTGGAGTCTTGTTTCCAATAATAATAATAAGAGGTACTTTTTATTTTTTCAGTTTCAGTGTTTTTAAAACCATAAACTTTTCCCTCCGAATTAATCAATAGGCCCATTTCACGCCCTCCATAAATTTTTCCGCTTTTCAATTGATTTTCCCCGGCAGGATACAAGTAAATTCCATTTTGATGAAAAGCTTTTGAATACAGGAGGCCATTAAGCAAACGATTTTCAATAATCTGTTCCGAGTAAATACTACGAAAAACACCTACAAACTTTGACAGGTCTTCCTGATTGATGGGGTGGGTTTCCATATAGTCTAGCGCTTCCAAATTCTTTGAAATATAAGGCTCTAATTCAGGATTGATTAAGATGATTTTTTCACAGGTTTTTTTTGCTTTATCCAGGTCTCCGCTAAGTATATAAGCCTGAGTTAATAGTTCTAAAGCAGAAACATTTTGCGGATCTAATAATAAATAATTTTTCACTCTGCCAATTACTTTATCGGCTTGGCCATTTACCATTAAGGCTCGAATCGACTGGAGTCCATTTGTGGGAGTAGGGTCTCTGGCAAATCGATCTTCGGAATGTTCTACCTGTTTATCGTATTGACCCGTTTTAAAATAAACATTTAAAAGGGAATTGTTATAGAGGTCATTGTTAGGCTCGATTTCCAATTGGATTTTCAGCAATTCTTCTGCCTTTTCCCACTCTCGGTAGATTAAATGTTTTTGTACCCTAAGAGCGATTTGATACGCATAAGGCAATCGTTTTCGGTGCCGCATGGCCTGGTTTATTGCCCGTTTGGTTTCCAGGCTTCCCCTTTGATAGTAATAATTTTTAGCAGCATAGCCTTGTAAGGCTAAAGCGAAGGTAGAATCCAATTCAATAGCCTTTTCCAGGTTTATGTAGAGATCGCCTAAGCCAGTTAGAGAAATAATGAAATGCTTTAATGCTTCTACCTTATCAGTAGCCATTTCCCGAACACTCAGGTCAGGATTTGCTTCTATTTGCGAGGGGCTAAGTCCTACAGATTGGATCATAAATCTCCCCACAGAATCCATCAGCGTCAGAAGGTCATTGCTAATGAATCGCCGTTCTTTGATCAGATTTCCCGATTTCCTATTTCGCAGGGCAGAGATGACCTCGTATTGGTCATCGATGACCTGGTATTGACCATCTATGTAAAAAGATTCAGTGGCCGTTTTGGCTCGTTGGACCTTTTCTACTTTGGTTAAATGGGCATGGATTTTATCTAAGGGCTGCTGAATGAAGTAAGGAGAGAGGTATTCGTTTTGACGTAATTTGAAATTGATATAAACCCCCAGCGCATTGCCAATCCATTCATTCACACTATCTTTCTTCATAGGCTCAAAAGAAAATATCGGAAACCGCTTTTTAAATTCTTCCTTGATAATGGTTTTCGTTACTACGCCTCCGTCTAGATCTGTGAAGGTGATATCTTTGGAGGTGGCACCCAAATCCGTCGTGCGAAATATAAAAAATAGCACGGCTCCTACAAGGATTAGATTTGATGGAAAAAGGATCTTTTCTCCCAATTTTAATTGCCCTTTACTAACCCGTTCCTGATTATTCAGATAGACCAATAAGGAAGGAATAAGGCCCAAGATGCTAATGAAGAATATCTGTGCCCAATGGGGCGAAATGCCAAATTGATGTAAAGCCCAGTCAAACAATTGCACGCCCAGCCAGGCAAGTAAAATATAAACTGCCAGGATCTGTGGAATTCTTTTCTTCCAGAGTTGCTGGAATAGACTGCCCTCTTCTTCTTTTAATTTCCCCTTCATCTCCTGTCTCTTCGGGACCGTAAGGCCCTCATTAGCCAGGGCAAAGATCTGCATGGGAGTATCGACATTCTTGAACTGAAAAGCGCCCAATGAGCTTAACTGAAAAGCACTATTGTTCTTGATTTGATCTCGAATGGCTTTAGATATAATGATCGAACCCGCAACTCCCATGGTTTCAATGCGGGAGGCAATATTGACCCCATCTCCAAAGACGTTATTATTTTTAAAAATAACCTCACCGAGGTGCATACCGATCCGAACGGGTATTTGCTGATGGACAAGGCTGGATTGTAAGGCTGAAGCGCATGTTACACCATCGGTAGCACTCTCAAAACTCAACAGACATCCATCGCCAAAGTATTGTACAATGATGCCTTTGTGTTGCGGAACGTATGTTTCTAAAATTTCTTTGAATTGGTTCAATATTCCCAATGCATGTCGTTCATCTTTTTGCATCATCGCGGTATAGCCGGCTATGTCAGCAAAAAGAATGGTACTTAATTTTCTTATTTCTTCCATGGCATGGATTGGGTTTCATTCAGGGTTTTACATTCAACTCCTAAAACTGGTCTGAAAATAACACCAATTATTGAATTGAATGGCAATTTTGCAGTACTGTTTCATCATACTGGCATCCAACGGACTTGCAAAACGCAGTAGTGGCGCATAGCCACTATTGACATATTAGCTGTTGTAACTTTTCTTTTTTTTGAATTTCACTAAGCGTATCCTTTGGCTGTACCCAATCAGTCATCTGAACCTGAGGCAGAGAAAATGAGATCCTGTTGTTGGGCAGACACCTTATTTATTGCCATTTGGGGACTTGCTACCGGGTGAACCGCACGGCGCAAAGGACGATCTTTAGGAGGCCTTGCCAACACATCAGCTATTGCTCGTGGTACATCCATGGGGTCTGTTTTAAGGTTTGCACCTCCAGCGACTTCGCCCATAGGGGCAGTTAACTTCGGATATACCTGCTCCATCTCTTCGGACATCCGCTCCTTTAAAGCAGCAGTCAAGCTGGCTTGATTTTGCCAGATTTTGGTTGGGTAGCCACCCGGTTGGATAATCGTCATCCCAACTCCCGTGCCTTGCATTTCGTATGACATTTGCTCACTGAGTGCTTCCAGGGCAAATTTAGTCGGAGAATATTGTCCATAGCCAGGTACGACTAGCCGACCCAGCATAGAGCTTACATTAAACACATGACCGCCACCATTAGCCCTCATGATGGGTAGTACTTCACGACAGAGCCGTTGAGGACCGAAAACGTTGGTATCGAACATCAATTGAGTGGCTTCCATATCTTGTGCCTCAATGGGACCTCCAACAGCAATAGCTGCATTGTTGATCAGGACATCGATATTTTTCGTTTGCTCCAGCGCCTTAGCAACTCCTGCTTTAACCTGTTCGTCATTGGTTACGTCAATTTCAATAACTGTGATATCCAGCTTTTCTCTCCTCGCCAAATTAAGTAGTTCGTCTGCTTCCGGGCGTGGCAGATTGCGCATGCTTGCAAAAACTTTTGCTCCTAATCGAGCATAATGTTCTGCACCTGCACGTCCAAAACCTGAAGAGCTGCCTGTAATGAGGACAGATTTTCCCGTTAAATCAGGCACTTTTTCTTTCCCTCGGATAAACTCAGGCATTTTCAAGCCTAGACGATTTATGGCCATATTTCCACCGATAGCGGCCAGGCCGACAGTCCCAATCCCTAATCCTATCAGTAATTTACGACGACTGATTTTTGATTTTTTTTCTTGCTTTGGGCTTGATTGATTATCCATAATGCGTTGGTCATTGTTTAAAAGGAAGGATAAATTAAAAAATAAGCTGCTCGCATGTAGATTTTTGTTCCAACTATCGTGGGGAAATATTCTCCAATTATCTGAACTGTCTTCTCAGAATTTTGCCATTTTTTAAAATTTTATTGCAGCTAATGTTGTGTATAAGAGTAGTGACTGACACTAGGAAGCTATTCCTTTTACATTTTGTTATGCATAGTTTTCACTCCAATTTTGAGTCCATTTCAATTTTGAATAGACTTAAGAAATAACTCGTTAGACGCCTTAAGACGTGCTGGATCTTTCATGAATTTGGTTATAATCGTTACTCCAGTCGTGTAAATTAGAATAGCATCTCCTATTGCTTCAGCCTGGTCAGAGAGATGAGTACCCGACAAATAATCAACTATTTTCGACTTCAGAATTTGATTATTCTCCAATAGAAAATCCGATATTTCTTTGTCATGCGCCATTTCTGCACTTGTATTGGCAAGCAAACATCCTTTAGAATATGGATCGAGTAGGAGATTCTCGGTTTGAAAATCTAAAAATTTTCTAATTCCCAAAATGGGGTCGCTTTCACTATTTAATACCTGTGATATCACCTGAATACCGCCCTCGCGATACATCGACAAACAAGCATCAAAAAGTTTCCTTTTGCTACCAAAACTGTTATAGAGACTTCCCTTACCAATACCAATTTCCTGGGTCAAGTCATTCATAGAAGTGGCCTCATATCCCTTAACCCAAAACAAGTTGGTGGCTTTTTCCATGACCTCATTTCTGTCGAACAATTCAAATTTTGGCATAGTCCAAAGATAAAAAAAATATTATTTGTACCGTGTATTACAAATAAATTGTTACATTTGTACCGATCATTACAAATGAATATACAATGGAATTAAACATAAGAATGAAGACCAAGGCCACGGCTGATGAAGTATGGAAATTGTTTGCCCATCAGTTTGATTATGCAGATCAATGGATGGCAGCAGCTTCAAAATCCTATTCTAATGGAGAGGGAAAATTGTTTGATGGAGCGAAGTCGACAGGCCGAATCATAGAAATGAAACCAGATGGTTCAGGTATGAAAGCTTCAGAACGGTTTATCGCATATGACGAGACAGCCAAAACTTGCATCGTTCGAGTTGACATACTCAATGTATCAGGAGCTTTTCCCATAAAGTACAATTCTCTCGACTTCTCAGTAGTCCAGGACAGTGATGGTGGTTCGACAATTAAATGGATTTATGGGGCAAAGATTAAGTCTTGGGCCTATGTGTTGTGGCCTATGCTTCGAATAGGCATGTTCAAGGCGTGGAAAGAACTTAGCGAGGAGTTCAAGCACTATGTTGAAACAGCTAAGCCCCATCCTCGGAAAACCGAAGCCATGGAAAAGGCTAAAGTAGTTCTGGGTGCCTGAACTCCTTAAACAAATCCAGAGCCCGACTTTCTATGATTCTTTAATAAAAAAATCAAATAAATATGACAGAAGTAAAAGTAAACCCTGCAGGGAAAATCGCTTTCATAAGTGGATCTAATAGAGGAATTGGAAAAGCAATTACCATTGAACTGTTAGAAAGAGGGGTGCAAAAGGTTTATGCTGGTGCTCGAGATGTATCCAAGTTAGACAAACTAAAACAAGAGTATGGAGATAGGTTGGTACCCCTGCAATTGGATGTTACCGACATCAATTCTATAACTAAAGCCGCTTCACAAGTCGAAGATTTGGACATTTTGGTGAATAATGCAGGAATTTCTTCTTGGGGCCAAATATTATCTGATGACGTAAGCAGCAATTTAGCTGATGTCCTAAAAGTTAATGTTTGGGGATTGGTGCATTTGTCCAATGCTTTAATTAGACCGCTGAAGAAAGAAAGCCCAACAGCTATAGTAAATTTTTCATCTGTAGCGGGATTGGCAAATATGCCATTGGCTTCGACTTATTCTGTTAGTAAAGCAGCGGTGCACAGTATTACGCAAGGAATGCGTGGTGAACTGGCTAAGGATAATGTTCTGGTAATGGGGGTCTACCCCGGTCCGATCGATACTGATATGGCTGCCGGTGTGGATGTTGAAAAGGACTCTCCGGAAAACGTAGCGAGTAATTTAGCTCAAGGTTTAATTGATGGTGTAGAAGACATGTTCCCAGACATAATGTCAAAACAGATAGGTGAATTTTATGCTTCGAACCCAAAAGCTGTAGAGCAACAATTTGCTGGATATGGATCGTAGTATAATTTACTCTTAGAAAAAGAGAGTCTGTCCAGATTCATAAACGAAAAGTCCGATACATGGTGTCGGGCTTTTTTATGGTATAAACAGATTTGCCAAGACTACAAATTAAATTGAAACACTAGAACTTCTGTGGGGTTTCGAAGGCAATGACAAATAATTGCATTATGCCTAAAGGCTGGCTATGCCTAGTTCGTAGCCTTGGCGGAGAAGAGACTGTTTCCCAAAGTGTGTCAAAGTTAGAAACTACTTAACTTGACATACAATGGCAAAAGAGAAATTTGATTACGAAAAATTTAAAGAGGAAGCCCGGGAGAAATTACAATCCGGAGGTAGCCTTCTAGGCAAAGAGGGAGCCTTGACTTCCTTACTGAAAGACTTTTTAGAAGAGAGTCTAGTGGGAGAGTTGGAAACTCATCTAGATGAAGGTCCTAAAGGCAATCGAAAAAATGGCCGGGGAAAAAAGCGAGTAAAGACTTCCTTAGGGGAAGTTGAAATCTCTCCGCCCAGAGATCGAGATGGGAGCTTCTCTCCCAAACTACTTCCCAAGCGCAAAAGAACCCTGGGAGAAGATATAGACCGTCAGATTCTGGCCCTTTATGCACGAGGTTCAAGCTATGGCAATATCCGTGATTATCTCGAAGAGATGTATGGCCTGGAAGTATCGACCGCAGCGATTAGCCGGATTACAGACAAAGTATTGCCGCTTTTGCAGGAATGGAAAGGTCGGGCTTTGGAAGCGGTTTATCCAATCGTTTGGATGGATGCGATCCATTACAAAGTGCGTGTTGAGGGGCGAGTGGTAACCAAGGCGGTATATTGTGTGCTGGGCTTGACTCAGGAGGGCTACAAAGAAGTTATGGGTCTTTATCTGGGAGAAGTAGGCGGAGAAAGCTCAAAATTCTGGCTCCAGGTGCTCACAGACCTACAAAACAGAGGCGTTGAGGACATCTTCATTGCTTGCATAGACAATCTCTCGGGCTTTACCCAGGCCATCGAAAGTATCTTCCCTAAGACCGAGGTTCAACTGTGTATCGTCCACCAGATCCGTAACTCGAAGAAGTACTTGGCCTGGAATGATACCCGAGCCTTTATCAAGGAGTTAAAAACGGTCTATCAGGCTTCCAATCTAGATCTGGCTGAGCGCAACCTCGATATGCTGGAAGCCAACTGGGGAAAGAAGTATCCAGCCATCATCGATTCCTGGCGAAGGAACTGGGAACATTTGAGCAAATATTTCCAGTATACCTATGAGATCCGTAGGATTATTTATACCACAAATATCGTCGAAGGATTTAATCGTCAGCTAAGGAAGGTTACCAAAACCAAAGGGGCCTTTACCTCTGATGAGGGCTTGATGAAATTACTCTACCTGGTACAAAATGATGTTACCAAAAAATGGACAAGGCCTGTCCACAACTGGAACCAGACCTTGTCTAAATTATCCATTATCTTTGGCGATAGGCTCAAACTTGACTTATGACCCTCACGCTCATTTTCCCCAGGAAAAGACCTGGTCTTTTTGAAGGCCTTTTCCCGGAAAAAATGTTTAGCCAATTAATCGATGACACACTTGGTGAAACACTACCGCGGAGAATAGGGGATAGGTACTGTTTTGTGCAGTTTTAATCTTTATTCCTTTAATCATTCTTAATGTTAATCCTGGTATCTAAATGTTTTTATAGAAAAGAAATTGAATTTCAGATGGAAATTCTTCGTATGCATTTGCATGAATTCCACCGAGATAACAATTTTGTTTAGCATAAAAACGACAAGCATTTACATTGTTATTTTGTGTTTCTATTTTAATTGTTTTACACTTTTCCCTTTGTGAGAAATCAATAGCTTGCTGAAACAATAATGTCCCGACACCATTATTTCGATACTTCGGCTTTACTCTAAGGTCCCAAATAACAGCTAAATCATTTCTTCCTTCCAGCATATTAAGACCTTGGGTTTTATGGGCAATTGTTATTCCAGCTATTACTTCTGATTTGTTATTTATTGCAACAAAAAGCCCCCAATTTTTAATATCCCATTGCTTAGCCCAATCATCAGGGGTTTCAGAGTCGTCATAGTCTTTAAGAAAGGGAGATTCAATTTCTGTTTCCACAATACCAATTCCATTAATGCCATTACTTTGGAAGGATACCTCTAGGATCGATTTAACTTCAAATGATATGGGAATTTTAGCGTACTCCTCTAATTGATCCCAGCCAATTGATTTAATTTCAATGTTCATTTTTTTAGGTTAGCACATTGTTTTATTGCACCACAACGTTCCCGATAAAAACCGATGCCGACGAATGGAGGCAATGGATTTTTATCGATTGTTAGAGGCTGGCTTTATTTATGATATTCAATTTCTCTTTTACTAATCCAATCACTTTTTCCAAAAGAATATCTTTTCGATTTAATCCAATTCTGATATTCATCTAATGTATATTCAAATGAATCATCAGTTATTATTTCTCCGTTTTTTTTGTATTCTTTAAATTTAGTTTCTAAACCAAGAGAATTAAACTCGAATTCCTTTTTGTAGTAATATCCAGTAGGGTCTTCAGCAATTTCTAATATAGTGTTATTTGCTCCATCAAACTTTTTAGTCACTTTTATATATTTAGGATTGCCACCTTTAGGATATGTAACTTTTAAAGTTTCTAATAATAAACCATTATCATTGTAGTTGAAAGCTGTTGTTTCTGAAAGATGTTCATCTCTGAAAATATAAATACTATCAATGGAATTAAATTCATTGTATTTATACTTTTTGCTAATCGTTTCTTCTTTTCCAAGAGATACTTCCTTACGAACCTCTCTTATTAAATTTCCATTTTTATAAAAATACTCAGATTCAGACACACTTTTATTTGGACGATATTCATTACCAGATTGGTGAAATTTCTTTAAAATATTTCCATTGCTATCATAAACATATTCTGATTTTGTGACCGTATTTATTCGAGAAGAAGATGAGTATGAACTTGAATTGATTTGATTTCCATAATCATCATATTCGTTTAAATACCTCCATTTAAGATTTCCGTTCATGTCATATTGCTCACTCTTTATCAGATTCCCTTTGATGTCATATTCTTTTAAAGTATATGCTTTACCATTATTGGAGTTATTATTTTCTAAATCAGCAGAATGACTTGAACTTTTTATTGATTTGATTCTTGGTTTTTCATTTTTTACTAAACTCTTATTTGAAGAATAATTAATTCCTCCCAAAACGAAAGTTAGAAAGGTTAAATATTTAATGTATTTAATCATTTTTATATTTCTTTTTTCTTGCTTGCCTCGAGACTGTTTCCCAAAGTGTGTCAAAGTTAGAAACTACTTAACTTGACATACAATGGCAAAAGAGAAATTTGATTACGAAAAATTTAAAGAGGAAGCCCGGGAGAAATTACAATCCGGAGGTAGCCTTCTAGGCAAAGAGGGAGCCTTGACTTCCTTACTGAAAGACTTTTTAGAAGAGAGTCTAGTGGGAGAGTTGGAAACTCATCTAGATGAAGGTCCTAAAGGCAATCGAAAAAATGGCCGGGGAAAAAAGCGAGTAAAGACTTCCTTAGGGGAAGTTGAAATCTCTCCGCCCAGAGATCGAGATGGGAGCTTCTCTCCCAAACTACTTCCCAAGCGCAAAAGAACCCTGGGAGAAGATATAGACCGTCAGATTCTGGCCCTTTATGCACGAGGTTCAAGCTATGGCAATATCCGTGATTATCTCGAAGAGATGTATGGCCTGGAAGTATCGACCGCAGCGATTAGCCGGATTACAGACAAAGTATTGCCGCTTTTGCAGGAATGGAAAGGTCGGGCTTTGGAAGCGGTTTATCCAATCGTTTGGATGGATGCGATCCATTACAAAGTGCGTGTTGAGGGGCGAGTGGTAACCAAGGCGGTATATTGTGTGCTGGGCTTGACTCAGGAGGGCTACAAAGAAGTTATGGGTCTTTATCTGGGAGAAGTAGGCGGAGAAAGCTCAAAATTCTGGCTCCAGGTGCTCACAGACCTACAAAACAGAGGCGTTGAGGACATCTTCATTGCTTGCATAGACAATCTCTCGGGCTTTACCCAGGCCATCGAAAGTATCTTCCCTAAGACCGAGGTTCAACTGTGTATCGTCCACCAGATCCGTAACTCGAAGAAGTACTTGGCCTGGAATGATACCCGAGCCTTTATCAAGGAGTTAAAAACGGTCTATCAGGCTTCCAATCTAGATCTGGCTGAGCGCAACCTCGATATGCTGGAAGCCAACTGGGGAAAGAAGTATCCAGCCATCATCGATTCCTGGCGAAGGAACTGGGAACATTTGAGCAAATATTTCCAGTATACCTATGAGATCCGTAGGATTATTTATACCACAAATATCGTCGAAGGATTTAATCGTCAGCTAAGGAAGGTTACCAAAACCAAAGGGGCCTTTACCTCTGATGAGGGCTTGATGAAATTACTCTACCTGGTACAAAATGATGTTACCAAAAAATGGACAAGGCCTGTCCACAACTGGAACCAGACCTTGTCTAAATTATCCATTATCTTTGGCGATAGGCTCAAACTTGACTTATGACCCTCACGCTCATTTTCCCCAGGAAAAGACCTGGTCTTTTTGAAGGCCTTTTCCCGGAAAAAATGTTTAGCCAATTAATCGATGACACACTTGGTGAAACACTACCCTTGCCTCTAACATCAGTGTATACGATTTATTTCGTTTAGCTCTTATTATCCTCTTCTCCCAGGCTCTCAGGGCCGATTTCTCCCGCTAACCCGAAAACGAAAAGCTACCGTTAATAAGAAAATTCTTGAAATTATAGGTGGAAGGCATTGCGTTTTCGTTCAGGATAAATATCCTCAAATTCGCCTCAAATATCAAGTCAATCCTCCGGGGCGAGGAAGCATAAATGTAGGCTTAAGCCTTGCAGACCTAGTCCTCAGCACTTGCCTTGCGATATTCCTGAAGCAAGCTGTCCAATGAAGAGATTTTCTCGGGAAATTCTTCATAGAGGTTGATCCGCTGTTCGGGATCATCACGCATATTGAACAGGAGCCCCTGTGTACTAAAATCCTTATAGCCTCTGAGTTCCTTGAAGGATGCAGGCAATTTTCTGTGTCCTGCGGTCGAATCATTGATATATAGCCAATCTCCTTTTCTAATCCCCCAAATAGATTTATAGGTATTGTGAATCGTAGCTTCTCGAATCGGCGAGCTATAATCTTTACCCAAAAGCACGTTCCTGAAATCATAACTATCAGGAGCTGCACCTTCTGGTAATTCTATGCCCACTATACTCGCGACCGTTGCCATTATATCAATTTGTGAAATTAACTCATTCGAAATAGCATTCGCTTCTACTTTCCCCGGCCACTTAACAATAAAAGGAACATGATGCCCTCCTTCCCAAACATCACGCTTTAAGCCTCGAAAATCCCCCATGCTGAAATGTCCGTATTTCTCAGCGCGTGCCCAGGCATAAGCCTCAGGTCCATTATCAGCACTGAATATGACGATCGTGTTTTCTTCCAATCCTTTCTCCTTGAGTGCCTTCAATAGTTCACCAGCAACCCAATCCGTTTGAACCATAAAATCACCATAGGCACCCGCCTGAGAGCTTCCATCAAATTCGTCATTTGGAATGATAGGGGCGTGGGGGGAGGGGAGGGCAAAATAAAGGAAGAAGGGCTTTTCACTATCCTGCTCATTTATCCATTCAACTGTTTTTTTGATCAGGCTGGGTAAAACATCATAGGGATTCCAATCTTTTACCTTTGGACCAGGTCGAAATTCCCAGTTCCCTTCTTTGGTTTCGAAACCTATGTCCTGAATGTCCATTTCTTCTGTGGGCGCTTCGATAAGTCGATCATTTTCGACCCATGCGTAGGGAGGAAAATTTATGGTGCCGTCACCAAAGTAATAATCAAAACCGCGATCCAGAGGTCCCCCGCTAATGGCTTTTGTCCAGTCAATGTCTTCAGGAAGGTAAAATTCCCGCATTTTCCCCCACTGCTTGACTTTGCCCGAGGGAGGATTTTTAAATTCCCAATTCCATCCCAGATGCCATTTACCTATACAAGCTGTGGAATAACCCCTGCTTTTTAATAACTGTGCCAGGCTAATGTCTGTATCTTTGAAAAAGGGTTTGCCAAATGCCCCCACAATTCCATGTTGTCTCCGCCAATGATAGCTACCTGTGAGTAAAGCAAAGCGACTCGGAGAACAAATGCCCGACGAGCTATGTGCATCGGTAAATCGCATGCCTTCTGAAGCCAGTTTGTCGAGATTTGGAGTGGGAATTTTTGACTGTGGGTTCTGGCAATTTAGGTCGCCATAGCCCATATCATCCGCATAGATAATGACAATATTAGGTGGAGTCTTTTTTACTTGACTACAATTCGTTGCTATCAGTAGCAGTAGGGAAAGGAAAAGGAATGCCGAGCTTTTCATATTCTGTCTATTAGGCGGATTTGGATAGCAGATAATTTCAGTTTAAGGATTAATTCGCAAAACCTTAAGCTTAGGATGGATAAAATGCAGAATACACGCATTTATTTTCCACCTTAGGAGGAGAATAATAAATAAATCAGATTACCACTACCTTCAAATTTGGAACAGGTCCTAATTATTCTTCTTCTCCCTGTTTATAGCTTTTTAGGATTTCCGTACTCACCCAATAGATGTCCTGATTGCTGGTAAAGAAGAGGTATTTACCGTCTGGGCTGATGATGGGACAAAGCTCATGTAGTTCGGTATTGATCTTGTCTCCCATATTTTGAGCCTGGGTCCAATTTCCGTTTTTATCCTTAAAACTTATGTACAAATCTCCCTGTCCATAGCCTCCTCTTCTGGCCGAGCCAAAGATCAGATAGGATTCATCCGGAGCGATAAATGGATCTGCTTCGTATCTAGGGGTATTGATTTCTGCCGGGAGTTTTTCGGCTTTGGAATAATGGGAGCCATCGAAGGCAGCACGATAGATATCATAGGCATATTGAGGGGCATCTGCTTCCGGGGAACGGGAGGCAAAGTACATATGACCTTCTTTCGAAAATGAGATATAGTACTCATTCAGGGGACTATTGATGGGGGCTCCTACATTTATAGCTTCTGACCAGGAATTCCCTTGTCTTTCCACATACCAGATATCTATGTCTTTCGCTTCTTTTGATCCGGGCAAGGGACGATTGGAAATGAAATAGAGTCGATTTTCCTCATGATTTAGGAGAGGGTCATTATAGCTGTAAAGACTGTCGGGAAAAAGCTTCTCAGCAGGAGTCCAAACAGCATTTTTCCATCGGGTATGATAGATTTCATTTCTTTCGCCTGCATCTACGGCAAAGAAGAATTCCTTTCCGTCTTTGGAGATATAACAACCGAACTCATGTCTGTCGGTTTTGGAGATGAGGTGAGGGGCGAATAATTCCGGCTGATTTCCGGGCGCTTTCTGACCCAAATATGTCATCTGATCATCGGTCTCGGAACCCAGACTCCCTTTGAGAGAGTTGAGAAGCTTCTCCGGATCATAAGCCATTCCTTTTCGAATGACCATCTCAAGTTTTCGGATCAGGCGAGGATTTTTCTCCAGATCTCCATCAATTAGCTGTATATCTGCGACCTTCCCTTCTTCTATACTTCCCAGGTCTTCCCTTTCGAGCAATTTTGCTCCATTCAAACACATAATCTGTAAAGCTTCCTCTGCTTGCAAACCTGCCCTTATAAATATTTCATAATTTTTTTGGTCCCCAAATCCGGGCAATATATGGGCTTCAGGATCAGAGCCAGAGACCAATAGACCACCCATTCTGTAATATTGAATATCGTATTGCAGGCATTTCTCAAACCAGGCTTCCTTAAACCACCAATCGCTGCCCTGTGCTTTTTTTCTTTTTTGTCGGTTCTGATAAACTTCCAAAAAGCCTGCAGACAAAACGGCCAATTCACGGGGATCAGCTTCAGCATTTGGTCCCAGGGCTTCAAATAAGGAGAGGGTACTGCTTAAAGCTACTCCATGTCTGATCATTTTCTGCTGAACGGCTTTTACTTCTTCACTTTCGACATCCACCAGGTCCCGAAAATCTCTATTGTCTCCACAAATTCCTGCTTCTCTTCCCTCTGCATGATCATAGCTTTCGATAAACCCATGTTCAATGGCATCTATCCCTATTTCTGCGGCTTCAGTATAAGTGGTCGCGCAAAGATGACCCGCTACTTTAAGTCCAAGCTTATGTGCCTCATCTACAATTACGGCTAAATCCTGGGGCCGGGTATGCCGATAGACTTTTAGCCATTTTACCCCCTGATCCGCCCAGTATCTAATCGTATCTCGAACCATCTTTTCATCAGTAAAACGAATGAAATGGGGCTTTCCTGCAGGACCCGTGAAATAAGGCGCAGAATTGATGATCTCTGGTCCGGCTTGTTCGCCTTTACGGATCGATTGGGCGATTGCGATTTCTTCCCGGGCATTGCCTGTACCGCAGGTTTGAATCGTAGTTACGCCGCAGGCCAGGTAGAGGCGGGGAGAACTCGACAGTAAAGCAGACCGATGCATACGCATATGGTTATGGGTGCCTACAAATCCGGGGATAAGGGTCTTGTTTTTCAGATCCAGCTGTTTGAAGCCGGGAGGAATACTGACTTCCTGACTGGGGCCTACTTTCAGGATTCTTCCCTGATCGATGAGTACGGTCTGATCTTCCTGGGCTGGACTTCCTGTCCCATCTATGAGTTTTGCATGCATCAGGGCCAATTTTCCTTCTTTATGAGAAAGAAAGGAAGCGGTATAATCAGATAGGTAGCTGCTTGCTTCCTGAGATTGAGCCTTGGCTTCTTTGACGGAACTACAGGCAAAGAATAGAAGACTCCCTGCGATAATTGTAATGCTGAGCGTAATGCTTTTCATAGAATAAAAATTGAGAATTAAGGGTGAAAAAATAGCATAGCTTTCCTGTAAAGCATTTGACAGAATCAAGCTGCTTTCTAGAAAATCCTTTTCTTAATACGCCTTAGTGATCAGGAATTTATTCTTGTTTTCAGGGATGTATTCCCCGACCTTCTTTTCTTACTTCATAGTGCAAATGAGGATTCGGAGAGAGACCACTTGAGCCTAGATGTCCGATGATTTCACCTGTCTGTATTTCTTCTCCTACTTCCACTTTTATATCGGACATATGGGCATATCGACTCTCGTAGCCATCACCATGATCCATGATGACGATATTCCCCCAACTCTTATCGTGATCTGCTCGAATTACTGTGCCCGAAGCGCTGGCTCTAATAGGAGTTTGAAATGCTGCCAGGATATCTATTCCCTGATGCTGCCTGTATGTATGGGTAAATGGATCTTTGAGCCGAGCCCCAAAAGGAGCAACTATTTTCTGATATAGACCGCTTTGTATGGGGAAAAGAAAGGACTTCGATTTTTGATTTTTGGCAAAAGCGAGGAGTAGGAGAAGGATAAGGGGCAGGAGAAAAAGGTATCTGCTGCTATGAATCAAGCTGTCTTTTCGTTTGCTGATCATTTCAATCCGGGCTTTCATGCTATACGTCTGAAAACTGCTGCTTAATCTCCCTTCAAAAGACTCCAGGCTATTACTGAGTAAAACACCCAAATAGGCAGATTTTTTGATGTTGGTGGAAAGTACCGCTTCATCCGCCTGAAACTCATGCAGGGATTTCAACATCTGACGGAAGAGGTAGGCAAAAGGATTGAACCAACAAAAGGCCAGGAAGAACTCAGTAATCAATAGGTCATAGCTGTGTTTGAGTTCTAAGTGAGCAGCCTCATGTTTCAGAATGTCTTTGTTTTTATGCAGATCAAAATTTTGGGGAAGGAAGATCCATGCATAGAAGGAATAGACCGAATGGGTACTTACTCTTATGAGGCGGTATTTTTCCCATTTTCTGGGAGTTGCGGTTTTGATTTGTCGAAAGATATTTACCCCTGCCAGCAAAATTCTCCCTATACTTATTAGCAATCCCAGATAGTATATCAATTCCAGGTAAAAACCTATACCATAGCCAGGAGTGGGTAATTGAATTTCTGCTCCCTTACTATCCAGAACCTTTATTTCCTCGCCAGAGGAGACTTGCAATATCCTTAGTTCGGCAGTCTGTTCTATGTCCAGCTGGATAAAGGGAAGGAGAAGAGAAAAGGGAATGATTGCAAGCAAAAGGATGCGATTGAGCACATGGAAGCTCAGTTTCCGGTGGAAGAAGTAATAAGTCAGGCAAAGCAGACTACTGATGAGGCTGACCTTCCCGAGATATATCAGCAACTCACTCATTTTTCTTCTTTAGTTCATCAATTTTGTGTTCCAACAATTGCTTCATCTCCTCCAGTTCCTTAAGGTCCAGGTCCTGATTTTCTGTAAAGAAGGAGGTGAACTTTCGGTTTGACCCATCAAAGAAATTCTTAATCATGCCTTTGAGTTGAATACCGAAATACTTCTCCTTGGAAAGTAGGGGATAATATTCATTGACCTTGCCATAGCTTTTGTATCCGATGAATTCTTTTTTAACCAGGACCCGCATCACAGTTGAAATGGTGGTGTAGGCTGGCTTGGGTGCGGGAAAGTCATCAACCACATCTTTGAGGTAGGCTTTTTCAAGCCTCCAAAGGACGCGCATGACTTGTTCTTCTGCTTTGGTCAGCTTTTGCATGCAACAATACTACAACTATCTTTATAATTATACAACTATAATTATAGTTATAGTTGTGTCGCACTCCATTTTGCAAGGAAAAAAGAAGCAATCCCCCGGACCCTAAATCTCAAAGGTCTTTATCGAGAACAATCCATCTCCAATAAATTGCATCGGCATCATATAATCGGCTCTGGCTTCAATATCAAAGGCTTCATTTTCGAGTAAATCATAGGATAACTCTCGCAAATAGAAAGAGAGGGGTACATTTTCCATGAGGATGCTTATGCGAAGCTCCTTTTCTGAATTGGGCATGCAATAGTTCATCAGGTATTGACCTTTTTTCCGACTAAATGCTGAACCCTCATAATCAGCGGATGAGACCAGGCTTCCATTTATTCGCATCTCCTTGATTTCAATACTATCTTTCGCAATGAGGGCCATAGCGTTAAGGGCTCTTTGGGGCGATAGGCTGAATTCGACAAAGCGATTCCCATCGCGAAGGCTGTCCTGGTGTAAGGTAATTTGTGCCGTTTTTATGTCCCGATTCTCCGTTTTTTCGAATGTATTGATATAAGGGAGTCTAAAGCCCAGTTCTTCTGGCAGGTTTCCTTGCTGGGCTTCCTCTCCAAAAAACTGTGCTAAAAACGGATCGGACTTTTCATTTAGGCTGCCCCAATAAGAGAGTTCATTGTCAGCATTATAAAAGAAGCTTATGCTATTGGGTTTTCTCCTATCCTCATTGAATCCACTCATCGAACTGGCGATGATGAAGAGGAGGAGCGCTATTCCCCCAAATCCATATTTCAGATACTTTAGCTGATTGCCCAGAGAGAAAATAGGAGTTAATAATCCGAATAGGGCAATGAGGAAAAAGCTACCCAAAGCCATCATTGTTAATCCTAGCGCAACTGGCAGTAATTTAATAAGAGGGACAAGTATATATAACAAAGGGAGAGAAAGGAGGCTATAAATAATCTGCTTTACCTTTGATGATAAGTCGCTAAAAACTCCTATCGCCAGGATGCCAAGGGCGAAGAATAGGGGTAGGATAAGAAATGCCCCTCCTGGTAGACCTACTAATATGGCCAAATTGAGGATCAGCCACATAATGAGGGGGCCAATAAGGAGATCTTCCGCCTGATAGTTAGCCATCCACTTTTTATAAATCACAAAGGAAAGCCAGCAATTAAGCGCCATGAAGGCTGCCTGATAATAATAGCCATTATAGGTATAGCCGGATAAGATGTCCTTATAAGTGGGATGGATCAACAAAATCAACTGCCATAGTCCGAAAGTAAGGAGACAATTGATGAGAAGACTTAGCAAGAAGGGAATTAAGCCCTTGAGCCCATGTTTGAGGTTGATCTTTTCCTTTTTGACCCCAAAATAAATCAGGCCTATCGTCAGTAAAAATGCGAGGAGCAGGAGAGGGATGTTCCAGGAAAATGGGTATTGCAGGAGTTTTATAAAGGGCAGATTTACAAAAATCTTGTCATCCGTATGTTCAAAATTATCTAAGTCTGAAAAAGCAAAATAATTGAGGCTTGACATCAGATAATCTGCCTGATGCACCAAAGTAGAAGGATCCAGGCGTTCGGGTGTATCCTGAGCCGTATGATAATCAAAGTGATCATCTAAATAGGCGAAATTGAATCCACTGATATTGGCAATTTCTCGCAATGGGGTAAGGTCTGTATCATTGGGGAGCAATTTATAGACACTATAGGCCAAAGAATTGCAGCTTGGATAAGCAGGATTTGCCTTCATGAATTCCTCCAGTAACTTTCCATTTTTACCATTGGTCTCCATCAGCATATAACTGGGGCCCCCACTTCCTCTGGCTTCAAAATTCAGGACCAGGCCTACTTTTTCTGCCAAGGGATTCTTTTCGATAAAAGCCCGCGCTCCCATCAGGCCTATTTCCTCAGCATCTGAAAAAAGGATAATGATATCGTTTTTGGGCTGCTCATTTTTCGCCAGGAAAACCCGTACAGCTTCCAGGATAGTGGCTAATCCTGATCCGTCATCACTGGCTCCATAAGAATTGGGAAGTCCGGAATCATAATGGGCCATCAACATGAGTGCTTTACCCGTCCCACTCCCTTTTATTTCTGCAACAATATTTTCTATCTGCGTTCCCGTAGTGATCCTCTCGTTTAGCCGAAAAACATGATCCTGTTGAAGCTGAGGATTGAGTCCCAGAGATCGTAATTCCTCCATCAAATAAGCCTGAACTTCCCTGTGATAGGGCGTTCCGACAAAATGAATGTCTTCTGCAATGACCTCCAGATGTTCCTGTACATTTTCTAAGGAGAAATCATCAGGATCATCAGAATCCAGAAAGTTTTCTGAAGGTTTTTGTCCACTTAAGCCCCAAAAGGCAAATAGGGCGATTAAAACGATTGAAATCCAGGAGATACTAGTTTTGGAGGCATTCATTGGGTTCTTCATTTCTATAGGTATTCAAGTTAATACCAAATAAGCGTAATTGATTTGGATCAAAGCTGGAGCTTTATTGAAAGTAGATATAATTTTTTTGATGTATGAAAGTGAAAAGGGAATAGACAAGCAGCAAAGAGCCTCAAAAGGGCTTCGGTAAAGGATTGAAGCTGTTTGACATCAAAACTCCCTGCTTTGTCAAAAAGATTGTGGATAGAGAAGAGGAAGCGTATTTTTGAAGGATGAATGCCTTTTTTCAAAAGTACTATAAGGCTATGTTGATTGGAGGAGGAATCTCCTTAGGCCTGGTTCTTATGCTGAGTAGGACTAGATTTATACTTTTTGAGCCGAGCTATGTATCTCCAGCTGTTTTCCTTTTCATAAATATCCTCGCCCTGATCCTTTGTTGGTTCAGCATTTCTTTTTTGATCCAAAAGTTTTCGGTTTACAAAGTCCTGGGGATCTTTTCTTTCCTGCTGATAGGCGGTTTGCTAGACTCTGTATTGGAACCTTTCAATCCCGTCACCATTCCCCTGATCATCCTTTTTTGGTTAGGGATTGCATCACTTATCCTGCCTCAGTTTTTCAAAAAGTATAGAATAGCTATTCTATCGGTATATGGAATCGTCTTATCCTATTTCTTCATCTTCCGGATGATGCCCAATTATGTAGAGGAGCACCACCAGAATTTCCTCAATTTCATGTTGATTCCTATCCCTGTATTTGCGGCTTTGTGGGGATATGAGCAGTGGCGCTGGTTTAAAAATCTGCAGGCAGAAAAGGGGCAAGCTGAATTAGCCTTACTGAAAAGCCAGATCAACCCACACTTCTTTTTCAATACCCTGAATAATCTGTATGGTCTGGTGGTCGAAAAGTCGGAGCAAGCCCCACAGGTAGTGTTGAAATTATCCGAAATGATGCGCTACACCATTTATGATGGAAGAGAAGAGTTTGTTTCTCTGGCTGATGAGGTGAATTATCTAGAAAATTACATTGATCTGCACAAAATTCGCTATCAAAAAAGGGTGAATATTGAATTCAAACAAGAGATAGTGGAAGACTATTTGATTGCCCCTTTGCTATTTATCAATCTACTTGAGAATGCTTTTAAGCATGGAGTAGAAGGAATGACGGAAGATGCTTTTGTGCGAATCAAGCTAAGTGCGAGGGACAAAGAGATCAGTTTTGTAATAGAGAATAATTTTGAAGGAGATACAGAGAAAAAGCCTGCAGGAATCGGGCTTGAAAATCTGCAGAAACGATTGGAACACCTATATCCCAAACGCTATCAATTGAATATTGAAAATGAAGCTCCGCTTTATCGCGTAGACCTAAAAATCAATTTATCGTGACCAGATATTGTATCATAGACGACGAACCCATTGCCCATCGCATCATAGAAGGCTATTGCCAGGATTTGCCCTATTTGCAAAAAGTGGGCAATTGTTATAATGCATTTGAGGCAATGGAATTACTAAGTCAAAAGCCGGTAGATCTGATTTTTCTGGACATCAATATGCCAAAACTATCCGGTTTTGATTTTTTGAAATCAATGCAGCATCCTCCTTTAACCATCGTAACCTCAGCACATAAAGAATTTGCCCTGGAAGGGTATGAATTAAACATTTCGGATTATTTATTAAAGCCCTTTTCCCTTCCCCGTTTTTTAAAAGCTATACATAAGACGATAGGGGAGAGTATGCCTAAACTGGAGAGAGAGGCTTCCCCAAAAAATGATACTCATTTCTTCCTCAAAGGTGATAAGAAAATTCATCAGCTGAGTTTTGAGGATGTCTTATTTGTCGAAGCTTATGGGAATTATTGCAAGATTTATCTGCGAGAAGAAATGATTGTGAGTCATGAGAAAATCTCCTCTTTGGAAGCTTTATTTCCAAGAGAGGATTTTTTGCGGGTTCACAAATCTTTTATCGTTCCCCTCAAAAAGATAAAAACCATAGAAGGCAATAGAATTTCCATTGGGGAACATTTGGTACCCATCGGACAAACCTATAAAAAAGCCTTGATGATGCGGATCAATAAGCCCAAACTCTAGACATGAGTTAAGAAGGAAAATACTAGAACCGAGAATGCAAAGTCGAACCAATACAGCCGGATAATAGGATACATATTTTCCCCCATGCTTCCTCCTATATTTTCGACTCCACAAATTTATGGAGCTTGTCTTTCCCTTTTAGCTTGATATACTTTTCGACCGCTTTATTATCTCCTAGTTCTGCTTTTTGTTTTTGATAAAAAGTAATGACGCTTTCCAGTCCTGCCAGGTTTGCTTTTACTTTATCCGTATTGTCTTTTGTCTCCAGGACATATTTTGCCCATCCTCCCATAAAGATCATAAGGCAATCTCCACAATCTGTAAATGTGACAATATTGGGATCAATTCCGATTGAAACAGAAGGGCTTCCAGTCAGCCATTTTAGTAAAAAAGCGTTTACTTCCGTACGTTTTTCTTTATCCAAATTGATAGGCGTATTGATGAGCCAGTCAACGGCATTAATCACCTCTTGTTCATATTTACCATAATCACTTTTAGATTCGAGTTTGTATTTTTTGGGGAGTTCGAATGTTTGGGCGGAAAGCTGGATGCCTAGAAAAGATAGGACGAATAGAATAAGTAGATTTTTCATGAGTTGTGTATTAATACTAGTTTTGGGATGGCACTTTGAGGCGTGCTACTTAAAGGACTAAACTTTCTTTAAGATTCCATATTAAGCAGGAATTTACAAGGATTTATTTCAATTAAGGGTAATAGGGATAAAAACTGTGTTAAAAATTGTCTTTGTCTCTTCTTTGCTTAGGCTAATTTTTCCATGCAAATGGAGGAGAAAAGAAGAAATGCAGAGGAGGAGGAGCTTTTTGAGTAGTATAATAAGCCTACGGACTTTTTAGATTACTGATAGCTGTTGGGGGAAAGGCTTATGCAATTATCCCATCGACCAGCTTCCCCAGTATTATCAAGCTGAGCGTAAAAGTCAGTAAACCCAGTATATAAGTCAAAAGGCCTTTCAGGCTGTTTTTAATTTTATTTCCACTGAAAAACTGTCCGATCCCCCATGCAATGTACAGCAGTCCAATTAAAGAGCCTTTGTCTATCAAACTTAGACCCGTTAGGCTAGCTAGTATTCCAAAAAAGGAAAAGATCAACATGCTCATTCCAATTAAAAAGCAGAGGAGAATCAGGATTTCAAAAAAATTGTAGTTATCCTTTCGGAATAAGACCTTGATCCAAAAAGCGATAAAGATGGAGATCAGAATATTGGCATAGCCATAGTTTTTTGATATCCACTCAAATATTAGAGAGCTGGTGTCATCTCCATCGAATGAATAATTGATATACCCATCCTCAAAGCCCAATAATTGTTGAAAGAGGGTATAGGTTAAGGAACATACAATGATGAAAACAATGGGTTTGACCAGACGGGCTCTGTCTTCCAGAATAAATGTTTGAATGTTCTTTCCGGGTCTTAAGAGCAATTCCCGTATGCTGAGTAGAATGCCTTTATCGAAATTAAAAACACTGGCAATTTCAGATAGAAGGTATGCGCCATCTATTCTTCTTAATGTTCTGGCATTCCCACAGTCGGAACAAAATTCCCCGCTCATCTTACTGCCGCATCGTTTACAAGCGATATTATCGTCCTGTTCTGTCATCTTTACATTCGTTCAGTATTTCTATGATCTTCTGCCCAATATCTCTTATCGAGGACTCATCCGTTTTTAGGATTTGGATATCCTTTGAAATCGCTTCTTTCCTCAGGTACTTCAACCATCCAATCATATCAGCTTGATATAGTTCTGCATGCCCTCGTTTTATTAAGCGACTTTTCATAACCTCCTGACTACAATCAAACAAGAGTATTTTGTAATCTGTGTAGCTATTTTGGTGAAAGCCCTTGATGAAATGTTTCATATCGGTAGAGCCTTCAAAGAGAATATGCAGTTTTTCTTCTCTGGCAGTTTTTACAAGCTTATTTATCCAGTCGATCGTTGCCTCTTCCTGCCACTTTTGGATATCCTCCAGTTCCTCCCAATTGGGCAAGCCCATATCGTCAAAATGGAATACCTTTATCCGGCTATCCGCTGATAATTGCTTTGATACGTCTTCCAGGATGCTCGTTTTTCCTACTCCCGATGCACCTGTAATCGCAATGATCATTAATCTTGTGTTTTAGAGCCTTGAGTAGGTTTAGGAGTAAAAGAGAAAACAATAGGGACCTAGTCATTTTTAAGGAAATAGCCTTCGTTTGAGATAGCATTTTCACTTACATAAATGCTGGCTTTTTTAACCCAAACTTCCGCATAGTTTCCCGTTTCATATTGCTTGTTGATATTTCCGTCAAAGGTATCGGCTCCGGAACACCAATTCCTGTTCACTTCAGGAGATTTTCCATTGGTTTGATTGTAAGATCCAAGCTTAAAGAAAAGGCCCTCATCTGCATAAGCATTTGCTCGCTCTACTCCATCCTGGCCAATGGGAACAAATAGGGCCTGGGTTTGCTCGGGAATGTCCTCAGGGCTCGTATATTCTGATTCGATCAGGTTTTTCGTAAAGCGTTTGCTTTCATGCCCATCGCTGCTAAATGTGAGGTACATGATACCTTCTTTGACCTCGATTTCATAGCTCAATTCTTCTCCTAATTCAATGCCATCTTCAGGTTCTTCCGGATAGCTATCCTCTTCTGTACCTACCACAGAAAAATCATGGCCCCAGACAGCCGAAGAGAAGTCCCATCTTTTGGAATTATCATCCCCGGCGGTATTGATTTCGTAATGCCAGAAAACCGAACCTTTGCTATGGCCCGGGAATTTCTTGTAAAATATTTTAAGGGGTTCGTTCTCATGTCCATCGGCACTGTGGATCTGGCCTATGACGACTGAGTAGGAAGCTGCAACCCGAGCATCGCCAGAACTGGATACATTCATGACTTTGAGGGTCGCACTCAATTTGGCATCTGTTAGGGGAGACCATTTTTTCAGTTGAGCCAATTCAGTTCTTGTATTGTTTGAGGTTCCATGAGTATCTCCTGCATTGGGAGCTTTATACACCACCCAATCCGTTTCTCCTTCCGTTTCGGTATAAAAGAAATCTTTCTGCTCAAAATTGATTGCCTGACCAGCATTCGAGCCATCCCCCAAAATCAAATTCCAATGATCGAAAAATGGAATAACATCGCTTGCATAAAGGGTGTCAGGAGCTTCTTCTTTATTAGACTCGCTGCTCGTTTTGGAACAGCTCGCAAAAAACAACAGAAAAGCCAGAAGAGAGATTCCTGATAGGGAAGGGGTGATTACTTTTTTCATTTTTCAGCTTTTGGCAGCTAAAATACACCAGAAGTTGCGAACCCCCAAGAACTATACCTTATGCGGATTAACCGCTAATAGTCAGACCATCAGGATCAAGTAGGGGGGATGCATTTTATAGCTGCTCAAGTGCTCGATTCTTGATTTTTTCCAGGGCTTTGGGAAAGCGAGTTTCCATAAAGTCCAAATGCTCTTCCATGATATCTATTTCGACAAGAAGCTTAATGCTCTCTTCTCCTTCAATCAAGGAATAACTTTCGGTGGCTCCTGACCATTTTTTGCTTTCCTCATCCGGGGCTTGATGTTCTCCCTTTAGCACGTTCCCGATATGTTTAAATTGAATGTGTTTATTCGGGATGTGATTTTCAATGATGCTGTATATCCCACTTTGATCTGGGCCCAGAAACATCACCGTGCTGCCTACTTTCCAATTATCTGAAACTGCATAAGCACCTTCCGAAAATACTCCAGCCCAGGCACGATAGGCGCTATCTTCCCAGAGGGCATTCCAAATCCTGCTTTTCTCTGCCTTAACATCTATTGAAAATTGTAGTCTGTGGATCTCCATAATGCATGATAAGGATTGAGCGTACTGATGGTAAAGTACAAATTTGAAGGGAAATTTATTCTTCGCATTTATATGCGGACGGGGATATAGCCTATACTAAAGATCTTCCGCTATTTCGCTGAACCAATCCACTTGTTCTTTAGTATCCGGGACTTCCAATTTTCTGTAGCTGCTTATCCGTTCAAAAATTTGGCTTGGCTGAACTCCAGTCTTTAGCATGACCCCTGCTGCTACCAAAGAGGCCCTTCCTATTCCCATTCTACAATGCACCACTATTTTGTTTCCTTGTTCCAATGAATGACAGATAGACTCTATCAATGATATGAATGCATGATTGTCTTGAGGAATCGAGCGATCTTTTATAGGAAAGTTTAAGAAACTCATGCCATATTTTTTGCAAAGTTCGCCCTCCTGCTCAAGCTCCAGTTCACTTATTTCCGGCTTCTCTAATAAGGATATCACCCAATCTATCTTTTCCAGAGACAGCTTCTGAATTTCTATTTCAAGCCAGTCATTTCCTCTGGGCCGAGCCATGATTCCGATCATCCCTTGATTGAGTTCCTCTATCCAGTATATTCTCATGGTCTGTTTTCCTCTATATAAATGAGTTTTTCAGTCAACAGCTTCTTATCCTTAAAATGCGGGCATCCATAAATCTAGTGGACATTCAGCCCGAAATAGCGATTGGCCAGAACCATTAACTTTTGTTTGTTTTTAGCAGATAGCGAAAGGTTTAGTTTATAGGCAGAAAGGGTCATGTCTTTTAGGCTATCTTTCACCGGTGTCAGACTTTTATTCCCCTCAGCTGTAATCACAATTGTATCTGAATGTCGAAATCCTCCAATACCTTCTATATAAATACCTGGTTCTACGGTAAAAAACATATTTTCTTTCATTTCATAATGAAATCCCTCGGCTAAGAAAGGTCCTTCATGCCCTGTTACGCCAATACTGTGTCCGCTGCGATGTATCACATTATTACCATAGCCTTTTTGGGTGAAATGTTCCTTGACCTTCACATCTACCTCATGCATATCAGCTCCAGGTTTGCATAATTCTAAGGCTAATTGACGAGCTTCCATCATTACTTGATAAGGGCGTTCTGCATCTTTGGGAACTTCGCCCAGAAAGAAAGTACGCTCTACTTCAGTCCCATAGCCATTCAAAATACTATTGATCACAGCGACATGTGGACCTCCATATTGCATATCCATATCAAAGAGATTGGTAAAATTGTGGGGATCGTCGGACACATTGGGAGACTGGACGATAACTCCAATCTTGGTAGCCAGAACATTTGCCTGAGGATTGTCAGCTAGCATCTGGAGAGAAATAAGTTTTGAAATCCTGGAACTACTTTTGATGGCAGACATTCCGGGCTTAGCTATTTTCAATAGTTTATTCATGGCCTGAGTCACAACTCTGGAGGAATAGAGGATGCGGCTGACTTCGAATTCGGATTTTACATATCGAGCTTCTTCCAGAAATTCACAGGCATAGATTCTCTCTCCCAGCTTCTCAATCACAAATTGTGGCGCAATAGCTTCTACTCCAATCCTGGAAAAATGCTCAGTCTCTTGCTTAAAAACAGTATCCCAACTCTGGGCTTTTGGAAAAGGGAATTCTTCATAGGTGGGCAATTCAAGCTCTCCTATAGCACGACGTTTTACATGTAAAACTTCCAATTTTGGGACAAGAAAGCGGAGTTTGCCTTCCTTTGACAAGATTAAAATAAACGGGCGTTCATGTACATAATTCGCGAAGTTCGTTAACCAAAACACATTGTCCGGGTCAGTGATAACAAAGGCATCCAGACCTGCCTCTTTCATCATGGAGAGAAGCTTCTTCTTTCGCCAGTTCATTTCCTGAAGGGAAGGCAGCTCATAGCTTGGTTTAAGGTTCATGATAGTATTTTCGTTTGGATAGTTCTCTTTTACTTCCAGGAATTTGCTGGCTGATGTTGGTGAAATGAAAGGATTTCCAGCTTCTGCAGGAAATGTTTCAGGAAGGACGAACTTACTGTCGTCTTATCACGATTACCCCAACAAGGATAAGCAAGCCACTTATCAGGTGGTACATAAATAATTCCTCCCCTAAGATAATGGAAAAAATAGCTGTAGACAGAGGCACTACATTTAGCATAATCCCTGCTTGATTGGCACTGGATATCTTAATTCCTTCATTCCAAAAATAATAAGCTACTGCCGTTCCAAAGAATCCAATACCTATAGCGGAAAACCAAAAAGAAATAGAATAAGTACTTACCTCTTCCATTCCTACAAAAGGTAAGACTATCAAAAAACTAAGCAAACAGAGAAAATTGGTCAGCAGGGTAAAATTGATGTTAGAGATAGCAGCTCCATATTTTTTTATCCATACATTTTGTAAGGCAAAAAGGGTACTTGCTACTAACAGTAATATATCACTAATACTAAAATTCAGTTGGGTAAAATGGAGTAGATTTCCTTTTAGAATAAGGTAAAGAACGCCGAAAAGAGAAATGACTGTACCGATGATGTGTTTTCTTTCCAGAGGTGTTTTTAGCATACTGCTGGAGAAAAGGATCGTTAACATGGGAGCCGTGCTAATAATTAAAGAACCATTAATGGCGGAGCTATATTTTAAGCCAATAAAAAAGAAGATATTAAATCCAAACAAACAGACTATCCCTATCAAAAGGATGCCTTTTAAATTTTCTCGAATGGCGGTCCAGGAAGGCAATTGTTTATAGGCAAGAAAAAATAAAGGAAGGACACCAAAAATATACCTCCAGGCAGCAGCTTCTATGAACCTAACTTCACTCAGCATGATTTTAGCGAAATGAAAATTGATTCCCCAGAAAACAGCTGCTACCAGGAGATATATAATAGCTTTCATTTATTCTTATTTCAGGTTTTTCTGTCTACCTATACCTTGCTCTTGACAGCCAGGGATAAATTTCTGTCGAACATACTTTATTTTTCTATTAAAAGGACATTTAGCGTGGATCGAAAATGCAGAATTATGCTAATTCATCCAGTCTGAAAGGTAAAAATACATGCAAATTGATTTTTTTCGACTGAACAAAGATGGGCAGTAATTCCTGGGGTTTCGAGCCTAATAAGTCCTTATTTGCCAAGGAAGGAATCGGGAAGAAAATTCAATGAATCTATAAATTATTCAATAAGATTCCTGGAGAACACCACTTGTCGACTCTTAGGCATTGAAATTTAAAAGTCCTTTTGTACGGTCGTGTAGGTTTTGCTAACAATTTTCCATTCTCCTTCAATTTTCATTAGGTGCATGAAATCAATAAAATAAAAGCTTTCATACTCCAACTCTAATTGAGCATTGGCAGCATCACCCACGATATTAATGCTAGTAATACGGGTCTTGGTTTTGACAGGATCATTGGAATTTACATAATCACTCAATGCTTCAACAGCATTAACATCCATGTATTTCTCCGCCATCCATTTCATGCTAGCGCCTGGATGAAAGGCTTTTTCAATAGAACTAGCATTGTGATTGATCATGCCATCGAAATAATGATTGATCGTTTTTTCAATGAGTTGTAGGTCGCTGGTCTGAGCTTGTGATTGAATCATAAAAATCGGAATTAATGTTAAAGTGAATACTATCTTTTTCATGATGAATTATTTGAATTGTATTGAGTCGTTTTTTTGAGGATAGCTTCTATCATGCCCTGCTTGATACAGCTGAAATGGGCATGTCAGGAGCATAATCTTTGCCATGGTAAGTGGGATATAAAAAACACCCACAGCATTCTTCGCAAAGATGCTTTTCTGAATTTTATTATTGCATAATTTCTTTCGTTTATATATGCAAATATAGGGGAGGAGTAATCCAGCTATAAGGACGATTAGTTCAAAGAAATGGATTTTGAGGTCTTCTTTGAATAGCTATTATAGGCTTTTAGGCAGGTGAAAAAAGCTCCATGTTAAGGGGTGCAAGGATCAATCATCTGATCGGCAGGAATAGAGTGGGGGATGGCTTGGTAGATAGGTTTGGCTAGGAGTTCTTTATAGATCTAAATGTTTAAAATATTCAATATTTTCTCGAATAAACTCTACGGACAATTCATGAAGGGATTCTCCTTCATAAGCTTTATAAAATTCATCTGTAACTGATCGAATAAAATCTTCATATTCGTCTTCAGGAAACCCTTTTGATTCAAAACTCTGATATCCTTTAATAGCTTTATCGGTTATTATTGCTATTTCTTCAGCTCCAAGGTATTCTAAATCGCTTAGGATTACATCTTTGTAATTTCCACTGAAGTTGCTGAAGTATTGTTCATATGTTCCATTATGAACTTCTGTATCTAAGTCATATACTGTAAAGATTAATCGGATTTTTTGAGGCAATCCCTTTATAAAAGTGGTGATTGATTCTTCCTGTTTTGCTATATCTGATTCGTCTTTAACCTCCTCAAAGGCAATCGTTGTGATATAATCCTTAACATTGATATCCCAATATTTGGAAGGAAGCTCTTCTATGCTTTTAAGTTCCACATATTCATATTTTTTATTCTGCCCCATATTTAGTTGGCATTTTTTTGCTACAAAATCTAATTGTGAATCATCAATATACTTAAGACTTCGGCTATGCGATGGTCAAAAACTTTAGCCGAAGACTTGTGTCATAGTATTTTTTTACCGATCAGCTATATTTCCTCCCATTCCCAATAGACAAAATATTCCAAGTTATTATATCTCTGGTTTTTACGACCGTAATTATTAAGGTCTCTTTTTTTGATAGATGCTTTTTCCAAGTCAAATTCCTCTATTTGGTCCCCAAAGGAGTTAAGGTTTCTGTAGAATGAAATAGTGCCGTCTTTCGATTTGATTGTTAAGCTTGCAAGGGGAATACTCAAGGCAAAACTTGAGTGATAAATTCCGTGCAGGGTATTTAAATGATAATTACTTAAGGGCTTATTAGGAACAAAATTTATATTATTTGATAGGTTCAAATTCGTGACTAAGTCCCTGTTCTCTTCTAGTTTGGATTTCCAATTGATATGGGAGGTTTGGCTAATGTCTAATGGGAGAGTTACCTCATCTTGGATGCCTACAGGAAGCCAGTAATCTCCTACCTCAAAATCCATTTTCTCAAACGCAATGGATGTCATTTGATGAATAATCGTGTCTGAATCATATTCTGGACTACTTATTATCCCAAAATTAATCTTAAGGATTCCAGATCCTAAAAGATCATCTTTTCTAGACCAATAATTAGGGTTGTTGGTTCTATTGGGTAAATCATGGCTTACAAGGCTGGGAGGATGTTTAAAATACTGATCATAAGTATTTTTATCCTGAATTAACATTTTCACCTTAGCTTCAAAATCATTGAGTTGATGAAGATGATAATATGCTGTCTCTTCGAATCTGAAATCCTTTACTATATTCTTGCTACAGGATAAGCATAGGAAGGACATTAGCAGTAAACCCATGGAGATAAAGGTGTTTTTCATTTTTGTGCTATATTTTTATTTTCGATCTTTTTTTTTGAAGAAACGCCAAGTTCCAAACTTTCTTGTTGGACAGCAAAGCGTAATGGAAGGAATAAATTTGACTCACTTCTTTAACAGTATGAATATCGGAGCATTCTAATTTTTGATGAAATGATTGGCTGCATCATTAATGTTGTAATAAAGTGCTTTCAATATAAGTAGATTGGGCCTATTGTTGGATGCTAATCGAGAGCCAAGGGAATAATCTCTTGCTAGTGTGGATGGTCGAGTAGGCAGCTGTCATGAGAAGTTTTACTTTTTATTCAAATAGCTCACGGGTAAATTGAATTCATCAGTTATTTTCTTGAATTGAGCTTTATTAACTGAGCCTTCGAATGAATCAGAGTATAAGACTTCATCCCCATATTTAAATTTCAACCTAATCCTTGTCCTAAAACTTCCAGAATATTTCTTAATGGGTACCATTACATATTTTCCAGATTCTAATAATAAAGGGTTCTGGTAACTAAGTCCGCAACTACTTGGGGACCAATATTCAATGGGTTCCCAATTCTTTTTTTCATCAAGGGCTTCTTGAATCATAATCAAACTTCTATCTTGCCTTTCTGCTATAAAAGTTGAATCTGAAGTATTAACAAGATAAGCCATAATATAAGCAGCAGGATAATCTACTCGCTGAATTCCCTGAGACCTTAAATTCGTAGAACTGTTTTCAAGGTCAAAAAGGAAGAATACTTTCCTGGATGTTAAACTGGTTTTGGTAGAATCTAATATTAAAGGTCTAGTGCACATATATGATGCCCTTTGATTTATATCAAAAGTATCCTTCTGGCCATAGGCTATTTCAGAAATGGAGATAAGAGTAAGGAGTAGAATTATCAGTTTCATGATTTCTATCTAATTATTCGCCAGCCGATTAATATCTTTTCCTTCAAGATGTTTCAAGTCTTGGGGATGATCAATTAAATGAAGCATGGCTTTACCAATGTTTATGGTAGAGGTAACCGATTTCATTTTCTTCAATAGGGGAAAGATGGGGCGGGTGAGGACATATATTGCGTTGTATAGTTTAGTTTTTGATTTAACTCCACGTTCAGGTAGAATTGCTCCTGGTCGAAAAGCATAGGCATCCTTAAAAGCTTTGTTGAAAATCATGTTTTCAGTTTTGCCTTTTATCCGAGCCCACCTGCTGCTGCTTTTCTCCGTGCTATCCGTTCCTTCCCCTGAAACATACATAAAAATCATTTCAGGATTGGCTTTGTAAACTGTATCCACCAAAGCTTCCGTAATTGTATATGTTAACTTATAATAAGCCTCCTCACTTATTCCTACAGAAGACACTCCCATGCAATGATAACAGGCATCAAAGCCTTGAAATTCATGCTGTATTGAGCTGAAATCAGTGAAGTCATTGTGTAGAATCTCCTTTATTTTAGGGTGATTAATATTTATCGGAGACCGATTGATCAAAAGCACTTGATCTAGCCTATTATCATCCAGACATTCTAATAAAACACCTTTACCTACCATTCCGGTAGAGCCTGTTAGGATTACTTTCATAGCAATTTGTCAGTTAAAATTCTGTATTCAGATATTAACGGCCATGCAGCCTGTAGGCCTTTACTCTATTAGCAGCGATTATTCCTTTTCAAATTTCAAATTTGTTTCTCCGATAGCATCAAGTTCAAAAGCTGTTATTACTCCCTTTGACCTAATGAAACGAATTAATCCTAAATCAATAGTAAAAGAATCAACACCATGAATTGTCAATTCTCGAGCAGGATAATCTGCAATTTGTAGTTTTAATTTTTCTTCCTCTAGAATTAACAGGTAACTGGTGTCTAGTTCTTCAGAATAAAATCTCCCAATATAATCCTCCAGTTTGAGCTTAGAATGGTCTATATTCTTTTTGGTGTTTTTTGTATTGGGAATGTTTCCCTTAGTTTCTTTCTTTTCTGATTGGTCTACAAATTTATCTTCGAGAAGAATATCTGCTATTTGAAAAGCCTTATGACTTGCGTTTGCATCGAGTCGATTTGCAAGAACAATTACTGAAAAACCTAGTTTCGGAAAGCGAACAAATTGCGTGCTAAAGCCCAGCATACCGCCACTATGAGAGATGGTTTTTAATCCTTTATATTCTCCATGGATCAAGCCAAATGCATAGTCAAGCGTGTCTCCATTATTTAAAACTCCCGGTGTGAGCATGATATCTTCGAGTTCCTTTCCACCAAGGGTTTTGTTATAAAAATTCTGATCCCATAAAAACAAGTCATTAACTGTAGTTAATAGATTGCCATCGCCAAGCGCATCAAAATTTTGTAGAAATCTCTTGTAAGTGCCATCAGCTTGAGATTGGTAGCTGATTACCCGATTCTTCGTGATTTCTTTATGATCATCGTTAAAAAATGTATTCGTCATTCCGAGTACCTGAAAAATATTCTTTTCAGCATATTGCCTTATTGTCATACCACTCGTTCGGTTTACAATCTCAGCCAATAGGATGTAGCCAGAATTTGAATATTGATACTTTTCTCCGGGAGAGAAATTTAAGGCTTTTTGCTTCTCCAGTTTTTTGATCCCATCCCTAATTGAAAAGTAGTCCTCAAATGATTCTCCTGCCAGGTACATCAAAACTAAATAATCCCTCAAACCACTTGTATGATGGACTAAGTGCCTGATTGTTATTTCTTTTCCATAATCAGGTATTTCAGGAAGGTACTCTCTGATATTATCGTCTAATCCAATTTTCCCTTCAATAGATAATAAAGCTATACATGCTGCTGTGAATTGTTTGGAAGTAGAAGCAATGTAAAATTTCGAATCATTAGTAATTGGAATTCCATAATCAAGGTTAGCTATTCCATAAGCCTTGGAATAGATCAATTTCCCTTCTTTAATTATTCCTATTGCAGCACCGGGAGATTGATCGTTTTCCCATTCCACAAATAGGTTATCAATTTCCTGATGTTCTCCAGGCTGTCCGAATAAGGTTAAAGAAAAGGAGCATAAGATTAATAATAGATAATACCTTTTCATGGTTCTTTTTTTATTGCTGCTGAGGGTTAGCTAGACTTCGGACGACTGCTTTAGCTGCCGGCTGGGGTGTAGCTGATGTTATCGGAGGATTTCACCTTAATTTAATTTTAGCTAAGAAAGTTTCCATTCAAACATGGTATAACTTTCTATATTGACTTGGACTCATTTTCATGAGTTCATTGAATTTTTTGTTATAAAAAGAAAGGGTACGAAAGCCCGACTCAAAGGCAATTTGTGTTATTGTTAAATCGCTTTCTATTAGTAATGTACACGATTTTTGAATTCTAAAGTCATTAACTAGCTCAATAAACGTTTTCGATGAATTCAGTTTTAAGAATCTACATAAAGAAGATGGATGCATATTAACTAGCTGAGCAAGCTCATCTAGTTGAGGTCGTCCATTGTGATGGGTTTTTATATAGCTAAGGATTTTTTCAAACCGAATCCGCTCCCTGGGTTCTTTAATAATATGAGTCTGGTTGTAATTCAAACTGGTATACTCATCTTTCGAGAGCACTTTCAAGATATGTAGAAATGAAAAAAAACGCTCAAAGTTCGAAAGGGAGATTAAATTCTTAAATGGTTCAGCTAATTCCTTTTTTACCTTATCAGAAAACACGATACCTCCTTTCGCATTTTTCAACAATCGTCTCAATGGAGATAGCTCAACATTCTCAAGAAATTCTCCGCCAAATAGATTTCCAAATTGAACTACAACTTGAAAATAGCCTTGTAGAACACAATCTTTGAAGCCAGCATGTGGAATGTTTGGCCCAAGGAAAACTAAGTCCCCTTGCTCGTAATGACTTACATGTCCGTTGATAAACCTTTTCCCAGAACCGCCTGATATATAGATCAATTCAAATTCAGGATGCCAATGCAATCCCCTAATTTTGGCTAAATCCGAAATTCCGTATTTCCCAACGGATAGGGAGCTACCAATATTTTTAACAATATTTTCTGCCTCAATTCTCAAGTGATATACTTTTTTAACTAACTCAGTACAAATACGCTAAAAAAGAGGAGAATTTCATCAATAAAGTGGATGCCAAAGATGAATGCAGCCCATAAGTTTGGTTGATATGTTTAACTAATAATTAAAGCTTAATATGGATTTTGGGTTTTGGATAGGAAACATTGCTGCATTTTTAACCACCTCGAGTTTTTTGCCACAGGTGATAATGATCGTGAGAACTCGTGATACGAAGGCCATTTCATTGCCCATGTATGTGGTTATGGTAATAGGTATTTCCAGCTGGTTAGTCTATGGCTTACTTTATGAGCTTTTCCCTCTAATTATATGCAATTCGATAACGCTGGTGCTCACTTTGACAATTCTCATTTTCAAGTTAAAGGAACCATCCCGTCAAAATGAAGTATGAGGCAATTATTTATTTGACATTTTACATAAAAAATTTTCACAATTGAATGAATCAATGATGAAGACTAAAAAAAGACTAATTGTAGATATGGACGGTGTATTGGCTGATATTTATTCTCAGTATATAAAGGAAGAGTTGCAAGAGACAGGAAACAAGATTGATCTACAGGATACTTGGGGAATATCAGAAGTGGAAGCATTTCCAAATAGTCGAAAACACCTTCTGATGAAAGGTTTTTTTAGAAATTCCCCGGTAATACCAGGAGCAGTCGAGGTATTAGAAAAGTTGGGCAAAAAGTTTGAAATATTTATTGTGTCTTCAGCTACCCAATTCCCAAATAGTCTCGGCGAAAAATATTACTGGCTTGAAGAACATTTTCCTTTCATTTCATGGCAACAAATCGTTTTATGTGGATCAAAAAGAGTTATTCAAGGAGATATAATGATCGATGATCATTTTAAGAATCTAGATGTTTTTGAAGGAAGAACCATTTTATTTACACAACCACATAATTTTAATGAAAATGGACATAAACATGAAAGAGTAAATGGTTGGAGTGAAATCTCTAATCTTCTTCTATAGTTAAATGTAATAGGAGGAAATTTCTGTTTATCAACTCCAATTTTAGACGTAAAAAAATAGGGGCTTATATTTTTCCCTCCGCTAAAGGGTAGCTAGACTTCGGACGACTGCTTTAGCTGCCGGCTGGGGTGTAGCTGATGTTATCGGTTTAAATTTCTCATTAGTAAGCGTTAACAAGATACTCCGCCCATGATATTGAAAGAATAATCCCAATGGTAACAATAATGGATATCATTGCTTTTTTAATACCCTTTTTATCTGTCCCTCTTATTCTATTAAAGATATGGATTATCATCAATGCAAATCCCATCCAGAATAAACCTGTTTTCAGCCTATACATTGCAGACATCTCGTATCCTACCAAGTTGAGTAAAGTATGAACAGTCGAAAGCAATAACATATGTTTTTATTCTCTTAAGCGATAACGCCAAACCTCAGCTATGAGCACAATACGGATTGTTGTCGGTTTGTTTTTTAATCTTTTTCATTAGCTTGATTAATCATATGGCTTATTATTTGCCATTCGTTTCCTATTTTTTGAAATACTCTTAGGTGATGTATGTGTCTGTCTTCCATTAAGCTTCCATCACTCCATTTTTGTCCCGTTCTTATATTTATTGAGCGTAGCAGCGCAATTTCATTACTAAGAAATTCAACAGCTTCGTTTTTGTAACTATCTTTTCCTTCCATAACAAAATCCATAGCGAATATTTCTTCCAGAAGTTCTTGTAATTCTTCTTTTGATTGAACTCTAGCACCGAAGGCATTTGTCCAATCTGTCTTTTCCGAATAATCCTTTATCGCCAGTTCAACATTTTTTGTTTCCCATCCAGAATTCCAATTTTCAATCGATTTCAGAATTTTTGCTGACTCAGCTTGTTTGTCAAACACCTCTGGCTCGTTTTTCTTATTCTCCGTACAAGAAATCAATGATATTGTTAGGATAAAGACTAGTAATATTTCTTTCATCTTCTTTATTTTTTATGACCGACAAGGGGCCCGTGTATATGGCGTTGTGAGCTTTTGCTCGCAATGAACTTCATACACATTGTTAGGTGGCGTATTCTTTTTTGATTTCTAATTTGTTTACAACTTTTGGTGAAATATACTCACCTATTAGTTCTTTATAATCATTAGAATTAAAGCTTCCAATACTTATATAAGAATGCTCTTCATATTTTATCGGTTAATCTTATTAATGTAGGGCGTTCCTTATTTTTTGAGTGAAATATTTCCAATAGGCAGATTCATTTTTTTTGCGATTTGAATAAAGCGTTGATCTTGCATAAAAGGAGCAAACTCCTTAGCAATAAATACATATGGCAGATCCTGATCATGCATTTGAAACGCTTGCTCAAGCCATTGAATAACTTTCTCATTTAAGCCTGCTTTAAGGTAAGCCAAGGCTACCCACACGGGTTGTACAAATTGCTTTTTGCTAAGTTCTTCTCTGGATTGAGCGAGCGCAAGCATCGCTTGGGAATAGTCTTTATTTGCATACCCTTCATCCAATGCCTGGCAAGCCTGCGGATCCGAATAATTGATTTTTTTCTGCATTTCGAAGGCATTGTCATACTCTTCGAACTCTACATAACAGCTTTCAAGGAACCTATAATTCAGGATGTTATTGGGATCAATCTGATGAGATTTATTGACTAAGCTAAATGCCCGTTGGGTGTCACCAGAATGAAAAAATACCACCCCTGCCAATGATTGAACCAATGGATTATTGGGGTCTAATTTCAGAGAAATATTCACCTCACTGATCGCTTCCTCAAAGCGGTTCAAAATCATAAGTAAATGACCATAATAAGCATGAGAAAGTGAATGGTTAGGATTTCCATCCAAAGATTTGATGAACTCAGCTTCACTTTTTTCCCAATCCCATTCTACCACATAACTCAAAATGGCATTCATATAATGGGATTCGGAAAAGTTGAAATTAAGCCTCAAAGCCTTCATGTTGTATTGATAGATTTTGGGCATAGCTTCAGGAGGAGCGATCAGGCCCATCTGCACTTGCCCGATCAGAGTATGAGCGATTGCAGCATAAGGGGGCGCAAAGGAGGGGTCTATAGCAATCGCCTTTTCAAAATATTCTTTAGCAATCTCAAAGTCTTTAGCTGATAGTTTTTCCCAGTGAAACATGCCCCTCAGATAAGTCTGGTATGCTTGTGGATCTACCTTGGGAGAGTGAGACAAACTTTCTGCTTCTTTAGGCGTAAGTACCAAATTGATCTTCTCTGAGATGGTTTTGGTAATTTCATTCAATAGAGAATAAATACTATCTAAAGACCGATCAAAAATGTCTGCCCATATATGATTTTCCTCTGGGAAAGCCCGGATCAACTGAACATTGAGTTGTATTTTGTCTTTGATTTTTGAAACCGAGGCTTCTACAATTGCATCCACATTTAGTTCTTTTGCAATATCTGGGATGGATTTATTCGAATTTTTATAGCGTAGTGTCGAGGTTTTGGAAATGACGCGCAATGAACTGATTTGAGATAATGCGGTAATAAGGTTATCATGTATACCTCCTACTAAATAGTCCTGATCCTTTTCTCCAGTGAAATTGTCAAATGGCAAGACCGCTAAAGATTCAATCTCCTTCTTTTGTGATGAGGCTTCCAGTTTACCTGAAAGCTGATCCGTTGAAGGAAGGAGCAATCCGGATGCAGATATAGCATAGATATTTCGGGGATGTGAATCATTTTTAAAATGATAGTTTCCCATAAGCTGACAGGGAATGTCGTCTTGGTTTTTGATTTCTTCCATTACTTTATTGGAAACCAAAACGGCTCCGGCAACCCCCAAGGATTCTACCCTAGCAGCTAAGTTTACGCTATTTCCAATAATATCCGTATCGCTGAGCAAAATATCTCCGAGATGAATGCCGATCCTGAGCGGAACTTCTGGCTCTTTTCGCAACTTCCGCTGAATTTCAATAGCACAACGAACAGCATCTACTGCACTCTCAAAAATACTTAATGTGCCATCTCCATAATATTGGATTATCCTACCCCGATAAGATTCATGAAAGGAATCAAACACTTCTCTATGTCGATTCCTGAGTTTGATCGCTGCTGATTCGCTGGTTTGCATTAACTTGGTATAACCAACAATATCTGTAAACATTATTGAGGCAAGTTTTCTGGTGTAGGACATAATTCATTCATTTTATTTTACACAGCCAAAGAATTTTTTTCTGTAAGATTATGACACCCAACGACAAGCTATCGGTAGTTTTTTGGGTTTAGGTGTTGGCTTCGAGCGAAATTAGCGGAAGCTGATGTTATGCTGTCGTGTATTATATTATGCTATTTAAATATTTTTCCAACATAGTGTATCCGTCTTCCCCGACATTGTTTTTATCATCCTCATTTTTTGGATTAAGCCCATTTTTCTTTTCCCATTTATCCGGCATTCCGTCATGATCGGTATCCTTTGGCGGTGGCATACTTTTCAACTCCGGCCAGCCAGCCACGTCTCTTTGTGTATCAATGATGCCAGTAATTTTTGAATCGTCAGTAACTTCTTTCTTGGTTTTGTATATCCCTTCATAGCTTGCTTTACTATTGCGAGCTTCTTCGATAATTTGTGAATCAACAGCATCGCGCTTTGGCAATGTTGCACCAGCATATTTGAGAACTGATTTTTAGGCTTTGTGGGTGATTCGTTTTTTTCCTTCATTCCAGATATTCATCTTCTATGTCCGTTTTATTAGGGTCAACATCTCTCTTTCGTAGGCTCCGTCTGTATGGTTATTATTCCACTCTGAAACCGTTAAGGCAATCATGACACCTATGATAATCAGGGAGATTTCCCCCAGGGCATAGAGGAGATATTTACCGGTCTTATTTTCAAAGAACATTTTTTTTCGGATGCGTCAAAAGAATTTGAGCATAGGTTTTGTTGTGAGTATTATATTTTTCTTGCTAAGTACTCTTGCAAGCAAGTAGAGCAAACAGCTTGTAAATCGCTAAATATCTTATTGAATTCCGAGGAATCCAGTTTCAATTTCGATACTTTTTCATGTCTATCTAATTGCGTTAAGATATTGGGATCTACTAAAAATGTCCCCTGGATATTTTCTTCTTTATTGTCTACCTCTACATATCTTATTTCACTTTCGTGACTGGGTTCAGCTCCTGCTATTTTTTTTTGATGGAACTTAGACACAAAACTTAGGACTTGAGTCCCGTGGCTTTTACAGACAATTTTTCCCATTATTTTTTTATTACTCACAGCGATCAGCTAAACTCTGCACCCAGCCTTAGCGAAGTATGTAGATTAGGTTTTGTTAGCATTCGTTTTCAATCCTCAAGTTCTTTAAATGTTTTGTCAACCTTCCAACCTGAGACCTTTCTGATTCTTTCAATCCTTTCGGCTAGCTCCTCATTATGACTGCATCGTTCTTTCTTGAATCCAATCCAGTTTGGGAAATACCTTTGTGCTAGTTTATATATTTGTTGGTAGAACTCATTTGGCTCATTGGAGTTGGTTATTAGCTTGGTCCTAAAATTTATCACGAACCTAAAAGCATTAGAAAGTTCCCATTCTAATTCCCTTAATCCTTCATCATCCCAAAAAACTCCATCCGCCAACACGTGATATTCCATTTTAGGATTTTTATGACTTGAAGATTCAGGGAGTGCGTTCCGATTTGAACGAAACAATGCTTCATAGTCATCTAGGAACTCTTTTTCTTTCTGATTCATTTTATGTATGCTAACGATATGACTACGCGCTGGTGCAGACACGATAGCAAGGCATAGCACGTAGTCAATGTTATCTCTCTTTTTTTTCCATACTTTTTTCAAAAACCCATCTTATCAACTCGATGAATTTTGCAAGTACATTTGGCTCTGAAAATAGCCCAAGATTAATACTCGGTCTTTTGAAGATCTTTTCATATCCAATATCAACTCCCTCAATTTCATTTAGCCTGTCAATCAATTCTTTCTGATTCTCCTCTAGATCGAAATGCCCGCGCCCTTTGAAGTATTGCAAGCTAATTTCTACTGAACCATTTGTCCAAAGGGCAATAGGGTAAATATTGATTCGATTACTATTTGGGAAATTAGCTTTCTTTACAGGAACCATCGAGTGGCCATATCCACTTACTATACCACTACCTCCAAACCAATAATAGTCTTTGTAGTCTTTAATCCCGTCTATGATTCTTTGGCCAATTTGGAGCAATGCTTTTCCTGAGTGGACCTGAAAGACCCTCCAATATTCATCTTCCGAAATCTCTGTTGAAACTGAACTTCTGATTCTTTTTGAAGCATCAGATTTCACAGATTTACCCAAGACTTTTGGTACTAATGTTTTCATTGTCTCATTCCGGTACTGCTTGATTTCTAACCCAAGTATTTCTGCTGGAGACATTTGCGAATTCAGAAACTCAATTATATTCTTTAATTCTTTGGGAATATTATCGGCAACAATTATCATTCTAATCTTCCCTGCTTTCAAATTTGTAGAAACTAATTCCCAATATTCTTCATAATCGAGTGTTCCCTCAACCAGTTCATTAATATTGTCGCTTGAATCTTCCTGATTTTCTTCACATGATTTTTCATAAATGGACATTAGCTTTTCTACTGACCAATATGAAACAGCATTTGCAGCATAATCCATGATTTGACCTATAACTTCTCGCCTGATTCTTGTATCCGAACTTCTTTTTACTTCTACCAGGGTTGGGATTCCTTCTTGATCTATGAATAAATGGTCTACTGCCCATCTATTCCCTTTTTCAGAATCATCAGGTATCCCAATCTCCCTGGAGATCAGTATCCACCTTCGGGGCTGAATTTCATCTATTTGACCTCCAGCTAATAATGAAGGGTATTTTTCAAGAAGAGATTGCAACAATTCCTCACTATCATAACCTGATTCGGTTAGCTCAGAGAGAGAGCCAGTCTCATTCAATATGAATATTTTGTCTTTCATATTTTAACTTAAGAGATAACGTCCTCGCCTAAACGCAGTTGCCAGCTTTTGTTAACAATTGCCGTTTTATGCTTTGTTGTAGCCTGTTTTTATTTTTTTTAAATCTTTTAAAATAAAATTTGCTCCTGCATTTGCATGTATCTCTGTTGTATTGAAAATCGGGATTTGCAAATCAGTTTCTTTTATCATTAATGGAAATTCTGTACATCCTAATATGACACCTTCTGCGCCAATCTTGACAAATGATTGAATAATGCTAATTACATAATCTTTAGATTGAGGGATGATATTTCCATATGTCAATTCTTCTTGAATTATTCGATGTAATTCATGTATGATATTATCCTTGTTTGGAGTAATTACCTCAATATTATTTGTTGTTATTCTTTTTGTAATAAAGTTCTCAACCATAGAATATTTAGTTCCCAAAAAACAAGCCTTTTTAATATTTTTTGATTTAAGAGATTCAGCAGTTGCATCTGCTATGTGTAGTATTGGAGTATCAATTGCTTGTTCGACAAGATGATAAACTTTGTGAGGTGTGTTAGCACAAAACATTAGCATATCTACACCAGCTTTTTCAAGACTTCTTGCGGCTTCAATGAGTAACTCAGCTATCCCTTCCCAATTGTTTTCTCTTTGTAATTGATGTATTAAAGATTGATTTAAAGTATACACTATTAAAGGAGGATTGGTGTTATCTTCAAAATAATCATTTACTTTTTGATTAATGTATCTATAATACTCAATTGTTGAATGCCATGATGTTCCCCCTATTAAACCGAGTGTTCTCATTTTTTCATTTTAATGGGCTAGAACGACTAGATATGCCTCGGACAGCTGTGCTTTGTTAGTCGTCGTTTTTAATTATCAATTGCAAACATAACATTTAGTTTATGAATCCTGGCGACCGGATGGAAGCCATGATTTCATATACATTCTTAGCAGCTGCTCTTTAAATCCTTCAATTTGCAAGTATACTCACATAAACTTCTGTATTATGCGGATATTGGCTTCAATAATTGATTTAGGTGTTGTTCAAAGTGTGCAACATAATCTTCCATCAAGTATCTCAAATCAGACATATTTCCTTTAGTATATAATTCAATTTTTGTAGCTAGTGTTTGTGTGTTTTGCAGAAGCATCAGCTTTTTTATTCGAATATTGATAGACAATAGTAAAGCTAAAAGTTCTTCTATTTCAGAATTTTGATAATCATTTACTTTCACTAGTTCAACTTGTTTCATTGGCCTAATCCTATACGGCTCTTTTTCAATTAGAACTGCTGTAAAACGCTTTGTATTGTTGATTCCCGAATCAATCAAATGGCCAATAATTTCTTTCTTCGACCATTTTTCAGAATTCGCTTTAAAGCTTAGTTCTGAATCAGAGGATTTAGCAATGTACTCCTTTATTATGTTCAAAAGTCCGTCTAATTTGCTTGCTGTTTCTCTCATTTTACCTTGTTTTTTCTTTTAAAATAGTGTTGGAAATCAATATGAAATATTGAACTATTATCCATGATATAAATCACTATAAATAGTATAGTAGCAATACTATTTAAAGTAGGCTATATTTGCAATAACGGTCAATAAGTATAGTTGGACTAATTATAGAAGTATGTACAATTTTAATGGAAAAGAATATCCTTGTTGTTCTAGTTTAACAATGGGCGTTATTGGTGGGAAGTGGAAAGCAGCTATCATATATTATTTGTTGGACGAAACCTTACGATACAATGAGCTAAGAAAGAAAATGCCAACAGTTACCGAGCGTACGCTAAGTTTACAGTTGAAATCATTAACAGAAGATGGAATAATTAAAAGAAAAGTCTTTTATTCAAAACCCCCACTGAAAGTTGAGTATTCTTTGACTGATTTTGGTAAAACATTAATCCCTTTAATTCAGCTTGTTGCTGAGTGGGGCGCTTTGGCTAATGTAAAGAAACGCTTTTAATTTTGTGCGATTTTTCAAGTTGCTGATAAGGGCTAGCTAAACGCTGTACGCGGCCTCAGCGGAGTATGGAGTTTAGGTTTTGTTAGCTTCCTTGTTTCTTTATTTCATTTATTGATTTATCAAGCCATTCTAGGTACCAACTATAGAAATCTAGTTTTTTTCCATTGTTATCCACAACAGGATTAATTCCATCATGATCAGCCCTTTGGTCAAACCATATTTTCCCTATATCATCACCTGTGACTATCAACAAGTATCTTAAAGCACAACCATATTCAGATATATATAAGCTTCCTGAGGTAAGTTCCTCTTTTCCATATTGTTGCCAAAATATTGTATCAAAAAACTCCGCGATTTCCTCGTCCTCATCACCTTTGAGTTTTTCAAACCGATCAAGAATTTTTTTACTCCAGTTCCATTTTCTATAGTGAGGAAACGCTAATTTTAGATTCTCAAACTTATTTTCAGGATTAAATTTCCCCAAATTCCTTGAGAGCGGATGAATACCATAATATGGCCCAGCACCTCCATTACCAATTTTATTTAGGAAGCGCTTATAATCTGTTGGTAATTTAACTTGATATTTTGTTTCGAACTCATCGAGTTGATCAAGAGTCATTGGTTCGTTAAAGGCATATTTATGATGAGAGGCTCCAAATATTTCATACTTGGAATCAAGAGTTTTTAGCTCTTTAAGTTTTTCTTTTATCTCATCAATTTTATCCATTTTTATTGAAAGGAACGACTAGCTTATGTTATCGGATTTTCTCTCTTTTAATTTCCTAGTGAGTCAGCCCATTTTATGAATCCTGGCTCGATTTCCTCCAGCTTTTCTAATAATTCTTGCGCTGTTGCAGGTTGGAAGGATGAATCGGATAGTTTTTCTTTTACAAGTCGAATAAAATTTAATCCCTTAGCAGCATATACCTCTCTTATTCGTTCTTGAAAAGCATTTTGAAACCATCCATAATTTTCGAACCCCACTCCAAAATATAACTTATTAAAAACATCTAGCGAAACATGAGTAGGCGTATAACCTTCAAACCCGGCATGTGTAAAAACATCCCAAATGCCTGCTAAGGAAGTATCGTTATTTTGCATATAGGCGTACCCAAAATAGGATGCCATAAATTCATCAAACCACTTCTGTCTGCCATTGATTCCCATAGCATCATTTTGAACATGGCCTATTTCATGTAATCCGATTAGATCAACCATACGATTCAATGCTGCGGCATAGTCCATTGCAAGGCTATTTAAAATTGATTTGGCTTCTTCCGAAATAGAACCTGAAAATGGAGCATACATATCTTTTACTGCCCCAGTCGATGTATCAGCTGGTAAGAATATGAGCCCGTTATTTACGAAAGGCAGTCCATATGGAATGCGAAGAGATAGTGTATTGTAATCATTGGTATCGAGCAAGGCGATTTTTACCTCTACTTCTATTCCAAGGCTATCTAAGTAGAATTTCCTGGCCCTTTCGATTTCCATACTTATCAGTTCAGCTCGATCTAAATATCCCTCAGAATAATAAGCAAGTTCTCCAATCTCTGTACTATCCAACTTAAGATTTTGTACTCTTTCTGCCAGGCTCAATTGCTTTTGCTCTGCTTGTGTAAAGGCTAGTATTGGAAGTAGGATAAATACGAATGTGAAGCCTAAAGCATTTGTTGATCCTCCAAAATGCCTGTTTGTTGCTTTTTTCATCATTTTTTATTTTTAATTGCCGATAACGAGCGGCTAAGCTTTCGTACGTAGCATTAGCGGAGTATGGAGCTTAGCTTGTGTTGTGTGCATTTTTCATATTCCTAACCAAAAATTATTTTGATCTTCAGCTAATTCCCTCTTTTTATACTGCTCGATTAATTCGTACAATTCATTATCTGTACAATCTTGATATTTTTCAGGGGGAATTATGTAAAAAGTTGGAACGTCAATTATATCTGCTTCATTGTATTCGTCATACCAATCAAAATTTGGATCAGTGCTAGTGATTCTTTCCGAATACTGGAAATGAATCCGGAACCATCTATAATTATAGAATGTATAGACAAAATCAATTTCATCCTCAACTTCTTCTTTATAAAAATATTTCAATGAAGCTTTATAAAGGGAAGGATAAGAATTTCCTCTCTCATGATGTCTTAATGCCATAGCTAGTATATCATACCTTATTTCAAACTTTATGATTAAGTATTGGAGATTCCCATATCCGTTTAAAAAATTTATTATTTCTCTTGAGATAGAAATAGAATTTTCAGCAAGCCTACAACAAAAGTGCTTAGTATAATATCTCAAAACGTTCAACTTATCCTCTAGATAATCGTTTCCAAATATTAATTTGAAGTCAATGGTCTCATTTTCAATTATCTGGTTTGTATTAGTTTCAACCCAATTGATGAATTTGTCATATGCTAAGTCTAATGATTGACTTCTTTCGTTGTTACATTTTTTACATAAAACAGGCTTAAATTTAATTTCCTTTGAATTTGGACCTTGAATATTTCGATAACCTCCTTTAGTTAAAGCTTTTATTGGTTGATCTACTTCTGGATATGGTGGATTCCCGAAAACTCTTTTAAAATCTGTTTTCTTATGTGTATGTTCTCGGGAATCAGCCTTTGATCCACACCACCAACATATATTTTTATACTCAGTTTTTTGTATCAAAATATTTAAGAGTTGACATTTTTTTATTGCACCCAACATTAGCATAAACGAAGTTATTTCGTTTATCTCTTATTATCCTCTTCTCCCAGGCTCTCAGAGCCGATTTCTCCCGCTAAGCCGAAACTCACAAAGCTGCCGATTACACAAAAAAAGATAATTTTTTGAAAGCCAGGCATGGTGTCTCTGCTTCCTTTCAATATCGCCAAAACCGACCAGACAAAAAAGCAAGGATCACTCCCGATACGCCAATTTTATATTCGCATTGGGTTTTACAAAAAGTCGCTCTTCTTTGAGGTCAAATATCCAATTGAAGCGCTTGAGTAAATCCCCTCCCATGACGCTGATTTTCTGCCTGCCCAATGCTCCGGAGAAAAAACCGACCGGGACCTGATCAAAATGAATGCTCCCCATTTCAAAAGCAGGCATGAGTGCCTTGAGGGTCTTGAGCTCATTGCCATAGGAGTCTTTGAGGATTTTCTCATCGATGATCTCCAGACGGCTATCCAATTTGTTTTTCTGAGCGAAGGCATCATCGAGTAGGAGGGAACCCGCATAGCCGGAATGGATCAGAAAAGAATTCCCAAAGCTTTCTTCCCCCAATTGCATGCTCCCTTTCAAAAACCTCATTCCCGAATTGATCTCTAGCGCTAATTCTTCAAAGCCTTTATCCAATTCCGGCATTTCCGGATGAACCACCAGATAGTTCTGCTCATAATTGATTTCCAGAATTTGTCCTTTGAAAAAATCCAGTCCGATCTTCCCATCCGTTTCCTGGCCGGAATGTTTATTCTCCCAAATCAATACATCTTCCCAGTTTTGATTGCCTATTTTCAAATCGTTTCCTGAACTTCTTCTGCTAGTCCCTTTTCCGCCCCAGCTATTCACACTATCCGGATTGCCATATGTGACACTTTTTAGTCGATCCCTGACCGCTTCAATCAAGGTCATATCATTGGCAGCCGTATGAAACATAAGATCGAGGCTATCTAGCTCATTGAGGACCGCTTCCAATACAATATTGTTGTAGGAGGTCAGACGAAAAGATATCGTATCTGGAGGTGAAGGAGAAACAGCTAAAAGCTCTTGAGCATACAATTTTGGAGAAATCAGGAAGAGGAGGGAAGCATAAAATGCAAAAATAGACTTCATAGTTTGATGAATTGGGAAAACAAGCAAACACAAGAAAGAAGAAATAAGGAGTAAAAAAAATATCCCCCGGAATTTCAAATTTTCGGGGGATGGATTTCTTATTTCGGCATGCGCTTTTTGATAAACTTTATCTGGCCATTGTGATTGGATTCATGCTCGCAAACATGGAACCATTTGCAGTAATTATTGGTAGGTTTATTTTCAAAGAAAGGCTCCGATTGCATCAGCCAATCATCGTCTCTTTTGGCAAATTCTGCTTTGGTGATGTCCCTAACTTCCTTCAATTTGTCCAGGTAAAAACGGATGTCCTGGCCTTTGATTTTATTCCGCGCACCTGCACCTAAATTCATGGCTGGATCCCATTCTTTTTTGATCTCTTTGTCCCAACTTCCCCAGGACATACCTTCAAAGGTATTGAGTTGGTAGTAGCGCTCGGTAGCAGCCAGATGCATCAACATCGCGCCGATGGAATTGGATTCTTCGTCTATCTGAAAATCGAGCTGTTCCTGTGTCAGGTTCTGAACCCCCTGGACAATCCAGGTCCGCATCATGACCATGGTAGAAAGCAAGGTGCCAATTTGAGGAGAGTAGCCTTTTTTTGGACCTATGATATAAATGCCTTCTTCAGCAGGAACTTCCCTTGTGTCTGCCAGGCTGATCATTTGACTGCCGAGTAGTCCACCGGCCAATAAAGTAGATTTCTGAAAGAAAGCCCTTCTGCTTTCCTGATTTTTGAGTTTGTCCATGTAATTATGAAGCTTAAGTGTATAGATCAAAGAAATGCAATACAGAGAAAGACCTTCTCCAAATATTTTTCTTTATCCTCGTGTACGTTTAGGCATAGATATAGTTAATTCCTGCATACCAAAGGATTATGGATTTTGATATGCTTCGATTTGCTGAATGAGGGCCTCTGCAGAATGGGCAATTTCCTGGTATTGGATTATTTTGTTTTGAATGAGACTTTGGTAAATGAGGATGCTATTGGCAAAGGCTTTGTCTCGGGCGATATCCTTTGATTCTACATCCATGAGGTCGGTATGATTGATCATCCAGGGGATGATTTGATTCATGAAGAAATCTATTTGATTTTTTCCTCTTTCTATGGATTCGGAAGAAAGTACATCATAATACCGACTGAGGTTTTTCCGAAGCTCAAGGTCTTCTATGAGTCCCATTTTTCCGGAAGAAACTACAGAAAGATAAGTAGTATTCTGAGGGCTGTAGTTATTGGCTTCAAAGACTACAGATATTTGTTCCTCTACACTATCTTCATTATAGGTCTGTAAACTTTCCAGCAACTTAGCCATAGACTCTGCCTGCTGGGTATGAAAGGGAATTTGACCTTTCGAATACTCACCCAGGTCATTCTCAAGTTCAGTTCGAAAGGATACCAGAATATTATCGAGTTCCTTTTCCTCTTTTTTGTCTTCGGCTACCGAACTGATATAAAAGGCTAGAAGGACTCCAAGGATAACCCCGAGGAAATTCAGGATCTGGTCAGGCCAGTTAATATTTTTCATGTGTTGCGTCATGGAGAAAGGGGATGAATACTAAATATAATATTCATCTGGCCTTAATCCTCGTATTTTTCCAGCAGAGTTTCCGGGAAAAAAAGGTAGATAATTGCATTTCGTTCGCCCTCTGAAGCAATATCCTTAACCGCACCCTCTAATTGGATGGGTTTTAGCTTCCTGGAATAGACTGAAATCATTTCCTTTAGATACCTTCCCCTCAAATCTGGTAAATGGGTATTGTTGAAACTGCTTTGGGGAATTTCCTTTTTGGTGGAATTAGGAGAAAATGTCTCCTTATCTGCTTTTGAAGGCAAAACCTGAACTTCTGTGTACATATAACGCTCATCCAGCTTTCCCCTAAAGGTATTCTGGCCAACAATATCTGCACTTCCCTGTACAAATAATTTGACCTGATCAGCATCTCCTTTTTTCATATAGTGCAAAGCTTCCGTTACGAAAGCGACAATAGTTGATCCATAAGTTTCTCTAAACTCGGTTTTATCCATATAGTATTGCCCGGCTTTGAAAAGGAGCTTCACGTTTTTCTCGGCATCCTTCAGCTTTATGGCAAAGTATTTCCCTTTAAATCCTTCTACAACTTCATCATCCGGGTGGAAAACTGCATCCCAATATGGCCTTTTTACCTCAAAACTTTCTGCCCATTCTTCTACACTGACAGCTTCCAATTTCACCTCATTGCCAAATTCTTCTTGTATGGCTTTTTCTTCTTCTTTGAGAAGCAGGTCCTGTTTTTCCTCTGCATCAATCTGATCCGAAAGTTCCTGGTTCTTTTCACCCAATTTATTGGCATCTTTTCCCAGGGTATCCAACTCTTTTTGTAGGTCCTCTATCTGCTGTTTAAGGTCTGCCTGCTCATTCTCAAGATCAGTGATTCCCTTTTTCTCTTCCTCATTATTGGGACATTTCTCTTTTTGATCGAATAGGCCGTACTTATTCAAATAAGCGTTTACCAGTTGATCAATCTCATCTACCTTATCAAGGGGCTGGTTTAGATTGCCGATCAGGCCTTTTTTATCTTGTATCAGTTTCTCTAATTCTTGCTGAAGTCCTGCGAGATTTGTGCTCTTTCCTTTGAGTTTGTCTTCCAGGCCGGCTATCAATTTATCCACTACTCCCAATCGCGCTCCCAGTTTATCCTTCTTATTCTTGGCTTTATTTCCTTCTCCTTTGATGGCTTCTCGAATGGCTATCAATTGATTGACTTTATCGAGGTAGGGAATTTTATTTTTAAGCGTATTAGCCTTGGCTTTGATCTTATCTTGCAGGTTCTTCAAGCCGGATAGCTTTCCCAGGAGATTATTGGGCCCGGATAAGAGACCCTTGACTTTTTGTTTGAATCCATTTTGGGCTTTTTTGAGGGGATCGATTTGTTGGATTAAAGCATTGAGTCCAATTTCGCAATCGTCCATTTCTTTTTTCCAGGATTCATCTTTGTCGAGCTTATTCAATTGATCTTTAAGCTGCGAAATCTTTTCCCGGATGGGACTGAGTTTATCAACTTCTGCCTGGAGGCTTTGGCTGTCATTTTGCAATTGCTGGGCTTTCTGCTCAAACTCCTCCAGTTTTTTCTCCAACTCATTTAATTTATCCCCCAGTCCTGTTTGATCTTTGAGCAAATCAGTCAAAGAACCTAGCAGATCATTTTTTGCCTGATCGGTATCCGTGGCCTTCTTTGATAAATTTCGGGCGGCATTGCTGAGATTGTTTGCCTGCTTTTTGAGCTCGTCCAGATTTTCACCCGGTTTGTTCAGGAGGTCTTCAATCGCCTTTTTCTGATTCAGGAGATCATTGAGCTGTTTCTTCAATTGATCAGGGAGTGCATTTTGTTTATCCAGCAAGCTTTTCGCCAAATCTCCTTTTTTCCCCAGCGCCTCCAACAAATTTTTGAGTTCATCGGGCTTAATGGGCAATTTTGAGAGATTATTGCTCAAAAGATCTGTTGCACTTTGTAGATTTTTCAGTTTGTCTAGCAAATTGGGATCGGCCAGATTGCCCAAAGCTGAACTCATATTCCCTTGCAGCTTTTTTAAATCACCCAACTTGGAAAGCAGGTTCCCAGGTTTTGGCAACAAATTTCCCAAAAGAGAAGTAAGTTCTCCTTGTTTTTTCTTAAAATTTCCTAAAAGAGATTTTCCCTTATTAAATCCCGGAAGCAAGCCGGAGAGGGTATTTTGAAGATTGGACCCCAAAGGCAAATTCTTAAGTTGTTCTTCGATGCCTTTCTTCTTCTCTTCTGCATCTGAGAGCATTTTGAGTTTGCCATCCTTGTCAAAATAGTCCAGCGCTTCTCCAATTTTTTGATATACCTTAGATAAATCAGCTGTCTGTGGCCCTCCTTGCTGATTGAGATTGTCTAGCTGTTTGTTGCATTGTTTTTTCATTTGCCCTTCCAGGTAAATGGCCCTTCGACTTGCTTCAAAGCCCTTTTTCTTAAAGGCTCTGCTATCGCTTACTTCCTGGTCGATAAACTTCTTGAATTCGTGATTCTGAGAATATTCATGGGCAAAACGAGCTTCCAGCTGATAGTGGCGCATACAATTTTCGCCTCCCAGGGTCCAATCAGCATATTTTTTCTGCCAGACGGGATTTTGATCATAGCTTTTCCTGAGCGCTTCAAACTTTTGGTAGGCCGCTTTGAAAGTGGCAGCTCTCTGGGTAAACTTAGCTGGATCAGGACTTGTACTTCCTTCTATAACTATATCTAATAATTCTTTGGGACAATCCCCCGTACTACAAAGATTGGGTGATTGTGCGGAGAGATTCAGGCTGAAAAAATACAGACATAGGCCTGAAATGATGGCTCTTGTCAGCCAGACGTTAGATAAGTTCATAGGATAGGCATTATGAAAGCAATTTAGCAGCTTTGATCGGAACTTTCATAATTCCCGGAAATTTGAATTTTTTAAACAGAAACATAGTTGGAGAAAATCCAGCCAGGGAAGAGGAAAAGCAGAAATCCCCTCCCGCTATAAAACTACAGAACTATAAGGCATTCAGCCTTCTACCGATCCGCGCTTCTTCCCGCCCGATATCCATAGGCAATACTTCTGGGCCCACCGGACCAGGCCCCATAATAGCGATACCCAATAGGGGAGTGGGGATTGAAATCAGAATAACTGGTTCCGATCTGGTAATAGCCTCCTCCTCTATATCCAAAGCCCCCGACTTCATTATCGCTTTTGGGCCAATCCTCATTGGTGGCTTCTCCAAAGTTGAGTTTGCCATCTCCATGAGTACCTGTAAAGGCTCTACCTATGGGATTCCCAAGCGTGATAACCTTTTCCCATACACTTCCACTCAAATCCATCACCCAATAGTAACTGGCTCCATATACAGGAAGATTATTGTCATGTAATTGAGATTCATCTACTCCATTTGCCCATCCCAGTTCCAAATCCGGGGAAACATATCTTTCCAGATCTGCATAGGTATTTGTTCCCCAGACAAATTCTGCCTCTATGGGTTTGCGAGGACCCCGACTGGCTTTGGTATATTCCAATTCGGTGATAGGACGCAAAGCCGCCCAATCGGTGAAGGCCAGGCCATCGCTAAAACTCACATAATTCATCGGACGATTCGGGCTTTCAGCTACATATTTTCCTTCCTTCAATCTTATGCTCCCTCTATTTGTATAGTAGTCCTTTCCACCGATGGGCGAACGATCAAAAGTCCATCCGCTAGGCAGACTATTGAGGAAGGCAGCATATTGCCCTTGATTCAATTCGTATTTCATGATGTAAAAAGCCTCAAAGCCCTTGGGAAATTCTGCGGGTATAGGCCCCTTTTGATCCCCATTGTAGAGATCGGTTTCAGACCAGTAGTAGAGATTCCCTTTTTGAGGACCGACTTGAATCTCTGCTTCAGAAGTAATTTGGTAAAGCCCATCAGCTTCACCATTCGCATCGCTTTTGTATAAACTGGCCCGTGTAATAGCTGCTTCATCCGGACTGCCGAGTGTAAAGGGCCCTTGCGGAATATAAACCATCTCTATTCCATGTACTTTCAAATCGTTGAGTTGACGAAAGCCAATGTTCCGACCTGTTGTATCTAATAAAACCTGAAGTTTGTAGTTCAAACTCCCTCTGCAAGCCGTGGGAGGAATGATAAAAAAGCCCATCCCGTCATCAGCTACCTCCAGGGTAGGATTTCCGGATTGAGGAGATCTATTTTTTAATAATTGATGCCCCGTCGGTAAAATTTTCACATGATTGTTATAGGGCGTATTGTATTTCAGGAAGACCCAGACAGCATCGTGATTTTTGGCATTGTTCCAGGCATTGTCCCAGCGAATGTCGAAAATGACACTCATGGGGCTGGACAAGACATCGTCTCGATTGACTGATCTAACATTTTCTATGGTGAGTCCACTTGCCGAGACCGCGTAGCAGCTAAACGCAAGCAGGAGGCTTGATAGGAGTTTTATTGTTCGCATAAACTCAAATTAGGCAGACTCTCCTGCCACAACAAGGCATCAAATCGAGAATTTTGGCAGGTATATAGATTTATCAAAGGCCAAATTGCCGCAAATGATGATCCTTGTGCTTGTATTGACCGATTGTTGTATTCGGTAAAGCAAAATTGGAGGGACTGATTATTATCAGTCCCTATTTCTCAACCCATTTCAGGAATCCAGAAGATTTGTGTTGCCATAAATATTCCCAAGGCAGTTATCAGGCTCAAGAGAATCATAAGTGCTGTCATGCTAAATTTTGCCTGCACTTGCTTGCTTCTTTCTGCGAGGAAAAATAATTCTGCAATGGCTAGTGGAACAAGTGAATGTCCATAAGCCAGGAAAAAGTCAAAAGGGCCGTCAAAGTTTTCTGTATGTCCGGGCGCACCTTGATTGATAAAAATCCAAAAGGCAAAACCTACCCGGAAAAACCAGACTCCGCTAACCATCAGGAAAGTTCGGATGGCCCATTTTCTATGGTCAGCAAATTGCTTCTTTCGGGCAGTCAGGAAAGCCATAACAGAAAATGTCATGATGAGAGAGGCATTCAGCATATTTCCACCCATCATTCCTATTCCTCCGATCACCCCTCTCGATAAAATAAGGTATAAGCCATCCAGGCTGATCAGGAGTGCGATAAGAATATATATTTTACCATTCCATCTATGAAAGGCGCGATACTTTTTGCGAAATTTTGGGAAGAACTGCAAGGGACCCCCAAGCGTTATCATAAAAGCCAGGATGAGATGCATGAAGAGGAAGAGATTGCCCAGAAAGTCATTCTCTATGATTCCCTTAAAAAGGTGTTCATTCCAGGATTCATAGTTTCCGTTTACGCTGGTTCTCCCATAAAACCCCAGGATATAGAGGGCGAAGAACCATTGTCCTGCGAGGGCGATGAGGAACCATACGCTTGCCGAACGATCGAGGGCTTTTCGGGCTTTTGCTTCCAAAGAAGCTGATTGTAAGCTAATTTCTTTTTGTGATTGCATGTCAATGTATTTTTTCTACTGTTCCGAAATTGAAGCTTTGATTCAGAGAGGAGAAATTTCATTGACGACTTTAGCCAGGGAGTTGACAAGAGGCTTAAAGGAGTGCGGATTTGGATAGATAGCTTCCTTTTTATTGAAAAAGAGCCGATATCCCTTGAAAGCTTCCTTTCATCAACTTTCTCCTACCTGCTATCAATTTTATTGGGAATCCTGGCCGGGAAGATTTTTTTTGTCTAAATCAGAAAAGGAGACAACCCTTTCCCCCTGACTTCCCTCTATCTTGATAATATCCCGGATATGAATAACGCACAGAACATAGACTGGAACCAGAGCTGGTTTGTCAAGTATAAACTCTACCACTTTCTCTTTTGGGCTGTCTACCATTTTACCTGGGGGCTCACACAATTTACCTTCGAAGAATGTATTGAGATGCTTTTCCATTCTCCTCGCTGGATGGTTTATATCTCCTATGTGCTAATAACCAGTCTGGGGGTACTCTTTTGTATTTATGTGCTTTGGCCTCGTTTCTTGGAAAGAGGAAAACCCATTCTGTTTTTGCTATCCCTTTTTCTGACGATGATTGTATGCAGCCAAATTCTGGTTTCTGCTTATTATATGGCTGCTTTCGTTTCAGGGGAAAGTCTGGACTTTTTCTGCTATGAGCCCACAGCACGGCCTAATTTTTTCTACTTTATCACCACCCATACCTTTCCCTCCTGTGCGGCAAGTCTGATGTTGGGAATCTGCATCAAGCTGGGTAAAAGTTGGTTGCAATCCCGAAAAAGTCAGCAAATACTGGAAAAGGAGAAACTGGAAGTAGAACTCGACTTTCTCCGAAATCAATTTAATCCTCACTTTCTCTTCAATACCATCAATAGCATCTTCTTTTTGATCAATAAAAACCCAAAAGAAGCCTCCAATGCTCTGGCTCAGTTTTCTGATCTTCTCCGCTACCAATTGTATGAATGCAATGTTCCCCTCATTCACCTAAGCAGAGAGATCAGTTATTTGAGGAATTTTGTGGCCCTGGAAAAACTGCGAAAGAATAAAGACTTTCAACTAAAACTGGAGCTCAACTATTCTCCTGAAAATGCCTTTGGGATTTCTTCTTTTGTTCTCATTGCCTTTGTGGAAAATGCGTTTAAGCATGTATCTAAATCCGCGGAAGAATTGAATTGGGTCTCTATTTGTTTATTTGTGGACGAAAGGGGAAAGCTGGAATTTGTGGTAAAAAATAGCAAAGAGGAAGGAGAGGAGGAAAGGGCTGCGGTTGGAGGCATTGGCTTGCAAAATGTGAAGAGACGCCTTGAACTGGTCTATCCAGGCAAATATGAATTAGAAATTCATGAATCAGGAGATAGATATGAAATCCGACTGGAACTTGAACTTGAAGAACTAAAATCCGAAGAAGTATTTCTGCAGCCATTACCTGCAATTCAATAAATCGAGCAATCATGATAAGATCCGTAATCGTTGATGATGAACCCCTTGCCAGAGAAGGACTTGCCAATTATGTTCGGGAAGTGGATTTCCTGGATTTGCGAGGCGTTTGCGAACATCCCCTCGAACTCATGGAACTTATGGACCGTGAGCAAGTGGACCTGATCTTTCTGGATATCCAAATGCCAAAAATGAGTGGGATCGATTTCCTGAAGATTAGTTCTAATCCGCCTATGGTGATCCTGACAACAGCCTATCCGAGCTATGCTTTGGAAGGATTTCGCCTCAATGTGCTCGATTATTTGCTCAAGCCTATCACTTTTGATCGATTCCTTCAGGCAGCGAGCAAAGCAAAGGCTCAGTTCAAATATCTTCAGCAGGAGCAGGATCCTCCTGCAAAAACAAAAGATGATCACTTTTTTGTGAAGTGCAATCAGAAATACGAGAAGATTTTTTTCGAGGATATCCTATTTATCCAGGGCATGCAAAATTATGTGAGCATTCACACCCTCAAAGGTAAATACATGACTTTGCTGACCTTAAAGGACATTTTACAAAAGTTGGAAGGCCAGGCTTTTATGCGGGTTCACAAATCCTACATCATTGCGACCTCCAAGATAGAATCCGTAGAAAGCCATGAGCTGATCATCAATGCTATTCCGATTCCCCTTAGCCGAAACTACCGAGATGAATTATTGGAAAGGGTAGTGGAGAAGAAACTTTGGAAGCGTTAAACGGGACTCTTTACTTCTTCAGACATAATCTTTTCGCGATGCTTCCTTCCCCATTGAAGCAAAGCTTCAATGACGAGCTCGCTTGACTTGCCGTATTCTGTGATTCTATACTTCACCTTTACAGGGCGAGTGTCTAAAACTATTCTTTCCACCATCAGATTAGTCTCCAATTCTTTGAGCTCTTTGGAAAGCATCTTGGGAGTGATATCCATGACCATGCGCTCCAATTCTTTAAAGCCGCTTTCCCCTACATATAATAAGGCAGAGATAATGGGGATTTTCCATTTCCCACTAAATATTGCAAGGGAATCGCGTATGGGTAGGAGAAAGTCATTGCATTCTGTCTTATCCCATACTTCTTTTTTTTCATTTTCCATGCTATACTCTAGTATACTACTATCTTTTGTATATCTGCTTTCAAAAGTAAAGCTTATGCTCTACATTAGCAAGAAATAATCACAATAGGATTTAGAAATGAAAAATCGAAACGTATTAATCTACCGCATATCCACCGGACTGTTGACGCTTATGATGCTGTTCTCGGCGAGTATGTATTTTTTTAATCATGAAATGGTAAGCGAAACCTTTAGCCGATTGGGGTATCCAACCTTCATCATTTACCCTCTAGCCATCGCCAAAATTTTAGGACTGATTGCTATTTGGACGAAAAAGTCGGAAACCTTGAAGGAGTGGGCGTATGCAGGCTTCTTTTTTGATTTTATTCTGGCAGGATCGGGCCATATTGTAGCTAAAGATGGAGAATTTGCGGGTGCATTACTGGCCCTTGTCTTATTGATCATTTCTTATGTTTACGAGAAAAAATCAGCGACAGAAGTCTGATTCCCAAACTCCAGGAAATATAAAAAGGGAAGCCTCAAAAGCTTCCCTTTTTTTGCTTAAAACTGCACATCGTAATGCACAGGAAATTGAGTAGGTATCTCTTCTTTGGTTTCCCCAAGATTCTGACGCAAGTCTATTTCAATTCCTCGGGCTATGGTTGAAATGGGTACATCATTGGAGGTTCCTTCAAAAGGATTTTCTCCCGTACGTCCGATCCGCTCCATAGTATGAAAGATCCATGCTACGGCTACATAGAAGGGAATAGAAGCCCAGATAAACAGATCACTGAGAATAGGCATCTTGTCCATAAATCCTTCGGCAATCTCTGCAAATTGTGGGATGAGTGCCAAAGGAAGCAACAAGACAAATAACCACATAAAAAAGTGATTGAGGGTAGCGAATTGACGAGGATAGGGGAAATTTTTGATTCGCTCGGATTTACCTTGTAGGGTAAAAAGTTCTTCCAGAACTCCTTCCAATTGAAGAAAGGCAAATTCCCAAATAACACCCTCTTCTTTTAATTTCCTCAAATGATGCGATTGTAAATAGAGGAGGGCCGTCTGCTTATTGTTCTTGGAGAGGACGTAATCCATATCCTCATCAGAAATGTAAGGAGCCAGATCATCCTTCAAGGCTGTTATTCTTTCGGGAGGCAACACTCGCCATTCCTGATTGGTTCTTTCGTCAGCATTGGTCTCCCAGGTTTTTTTCTGACGCATAGAATGCCGCAAGGCTGTCATCCAGGCGATATGCCTATAGGTTAAGGTTTTTATCTCATGTTTGAGTTCTGCTTCAGATAATTTTATATCTGAATGGGCATTTGTGATCATATCCTGAAGGAACATCCCGAGTGTACGAGAAGTATTTACGATGCCTCCCCAGATCTTTCGAGCTTCCCAGATTCTGCCATAAGCAGAGTTGTTTTGAAAACCGATCACGAAGGCTACGGCTGTACCGATAAGTGCCAGGGGAGTCCAGGGAATCTTCACCCAGGCTATGTCCATGAAATAATAAAACGATACCCAAAAAGTACCGATGAAGATGAATTTTAGAGTGTCGAACCTTGTCCACATGGCAAGGTCGAAGGCTTTGTAGGTCTTTTGAGTGTACATACTAGATCAGATTTCCTGCGTGCTAAACGTAGTGTTACTCGGCACGGATACATTGCATAACTGATCTACAAATAAATAGTTTTTAGGGAGAACCTCACAAAGTCCACCTTTTATCGACTTGGGCAAATAGAAAAAAGCCCGGGATTTCCTATTTGAAACCCAGGCTCATTAAGCTTGAATAAGTAAGTCTTTATACTTAGTATTTGATCAACTTCTTGCTGTATGTTCCTACTATGACGACATATATGCCCGCAGTCCAATTGCTACTATTTATCTGAGTAGATTGTAGCATAGTACCCTTATAAATGAGTTGGGCATTTACATCAAAGACTTTGATTTCGCTTTCCTCAAAAGCCGTTTCTCCCAATTCCAGCGTGAAGGATGAACTCGCAGGATTTGGATAAAGCCGTAAGGATTCCTCTCCTTCTTCAAAGCTGAAAATGCCGGTAGTCAGCATATTCTCCGATCCAAAACTGTGAGGCATAGTTTGGAAGGCTCCTGTTCCATTGGGATAGCGCCCAAAGGAAACATCTGTTTCCTGATCAGAAAATATGAGAGAATCCAGGATGCCCAAAGCTCCATCACTTAAATAAAGTCCTTCTCCTCCTGCGGAAATTTTAAAATCGGCATGATAACCCGCCTGGCTGCTATCTTCATCTGCCCAAACCGTTATGTATTCATTGGCTTGAATGATTGTTCCGGAAGGAAATGTGAATTTATCCAGTTCATCGCCATCATCGCTCAGGTGATAGTTTCCAATATCAAGAGCTTCCGTCCCTTTATTATAGAGCTCGATCCAGTCATCATATTCTCCATCCTGATCCGCAACCGCATTGTCATTGGAGGCCATAAACTCATTGATCACAAGATCACCTACGGTTTCTGAACTGGCGAAGATCGTATAGAATTCATGTTCTGCATTGGTTGGAGAGAATTTCGCTATGCTGCTATTTTCTGCATAAATATAATAGCTGGTTTGGGTGCTATTTATGGTCAATTCCGCTCCATAGATATTGTCATTTGCCGAGCCATCATTGTGAAGGCCATCATCAAACATTTGGACTTCTGTAAAGGGACCTTGAATAGCAGTCCTGTATCTGAGGAAGACTGATTCTTCATTTATCACTTCAGCAGTGACACTTAGGATTTCATTCAGCAGAGGATTTGGGCTAGAAAGGCTGATATTTGAAATGGAAGGTTCAGTAGCGGTAAAATCTGAAAGAGCTGTTAGATAGCTATACCTAGCATTCATCAAATTGGTAATTCCAGGCGTAGAGGCTCTTCCCCCCGGGCCACCACCTCCGCTTGTGATATCTGAATTAAGGTTATTGATAAAATCGGCATAGGTGAAAAACTTATTAGGATCTGCCTGCACCGCCGCATCTATCGTTGTTCGAAGGCTTTGGGCAGCTTGAATATAGGGCCCATTGCTCCCAAAATTTTCCAGTAATAAAGTCTTAAAATGGGCGAGATAAATCTTTTTGTATTTGGGTACGCTGAGGAGTTTGCTGACTAAAGGAAAAGAGGAACTGCTTTGATTCAGGAGGTGGCTCATCTGCTGTTTAGCCAGGGTGGTATTTAAACTTCCTGTACCCGTCATAGAAAATCTGCCAAAGGATTCGTTAAGATCCCAAACCACTGGCAAAAATCTCCCATAATCATCGCGATAGAGATAATAATTCTGGGCAAAGCTGCCTATATAACTGTCCAGATTTACCAGTACATTATCGAAAGCCAGCATCCAAAGAGCTCTGTCAACGTCCAGGATATTTTCGATGCTCGCAATCTCATTTTGCAGGGTGTCACAAAAGTCGATGAGTTCGTTCCATCCTCCCTCAGATTTCAATTCATAGCGACTATAATACTGGCTACTATCTGTTCCCAGATAGACAAGATTTGGGTAAGTACTGGTACCAGGGCCTGCTCCTGCAGGAGGATTACATTTGAAAAAAGCATTTGATTTTGAGCCAAAGCGATCACTGACAAAGGTTTTTGTAATGGCTTCTACATTGGTGTAGAGCCCGAGGTAGCTAGAATTTACATAGACATGGCTGAAATTGGCCAGGGGAGCGTCCATGTAATTTCGCAGGATTTTATAGGAAAGGGCTTCGCGGATGAAAGAAGGATCTTTATCTCCATTGCTAAGTTTTATATCCTTATAGCCCTGGTAGTCTTGTTCCTTATAGGTATCCAATTCGATATGAAAAGGATTTTTAGTTTGATTGGCATTATACGTACTGTTGCCTTTATACTTTACTCCTACACTATCAAATACCGTCCCATTGATAGAGACAGATAGTGCCATGATATAGCCATCATTCCCCGCTTTTTCGGCATCAAGGAGTGCATCCCAATTGCTTTGCGCAAAGGTAATTTCTATGCTCTGAATGACAGCTTCATCATAAAAAGACTGGCTGAAACTTAAAAATGGAGTGAGTAGAAATAGGCAGAACAGGAAAGATTTGTTCATAAGTCAATAGGTTTAGATCGTGGTATGAATCCTATTGACGCGGAAAGGAAAAGAAATCCTTCTATGAACGTTAAAATTTATTTACTCTCCGTACTCGATTACTTCATCCCAATCGAATACAGGCTCTGCGAGACTGCGGGATTTCGTTCGCTTATCCCAATCTGCATCATAGCCTCTTGTATCAAAATGGGTAAAGGTATTATACAGGCCTATTCCTCCTGAGAAACGGAAATAGTGCTTCCCATTTTCAGATTTTGTCTGAAGAGGTTTTTCAAATTTTTCATTGTCCAGAACTCTATGGAAATTGATCGGTACAGGACTTTCAAACCATTTGTTTTTATCAGCTCTCCATGATTTCAGAATATTGGTGGCCTTGATGAGGCTATCTTTAGGTGTGCTGGTTCTTACCTGAAAATCTAAGGCTCTAAAGGTAATGTGCATGCTTTTTTTCGAACTGCCTGGTACTACCGAATTGTAAGCAGGGAAACGATAGCAGGAATTGATGCGAATTGGTGCTCCCATTTCTGCTCTCAATTGATCCAGGATAATTACAGTGGGAACGATATTGCCCCAAACCGCAGGAGGTGGCCCTTCATTGGTGATCCCATTTCTCACTTTCCCTATCGAACCCAGAAGTTCATTAGGAGCGAAATGTTTGAGTTTTAATCCTTTGATGTGGTTCTGGTATCCGGCGTATTCCGACCAGTCATTTAAATAGGGCATGGCGAAAAAAATTGTGTGTACAGATAAATTAGTACTAATCACCGGATATCCCAAACAGCAGTAAATTGATTTTCTATCTTTTTGGCAAAACTCCGGAAAAAGTAACTCCTATCGCATTAGCAGAATAAGTTTCACCCATATTATCCCTGTATTCCATCAACGTAAAGTTTATCCCAACTCCCTTCCAGGCAATTTCAAAAATGGGTCCATTGGCCGCATTAAAGCGGAGATCATCTCCAATGCCATCTGCTTTAAAGTTGATATTTTGGTGACTGACCAGACCGACCCCCAAACGAATATCATCTGTGATCATCCAGTTTGCGGTGAGATGAATGGGGATTCGTGTCAAACGAATGTTAACATTATCAGCAGCGGTAGTTACGTATTTGATTCCGGCAGATGCACGAAAGCGCAATTGCTCGAGTTTCGGGACGCTAAATTCTCCACCGACTCTGATTGAGCCTCCTTGTCCGGCATTTACGGACTGTGTATCTCCATTGGTAAATAGAACCTCTGCAACGGGTTCTCCACCAAATTCAAGGGCTCCTTCGAAAAGGAATCTTAGGGGGAGATTGTTATCTGAATTTTGAGCGGAAAGACAGAATGAGGAAAGGAAAAAGATTAGGCTAAGTGAAAAGACTCTCATGATTTTTAGACGACATGTATTTGATGCCGAATATACATATGCTTTCCGCAAAATAAATCGAATTTTTATCCACATAGATGGGAATGCAAAGAAGGGAAAAGTAAGTTTTCCGTTTGCACCAGATATCCTAAAAAACAGGGGGACTCCCAAGCCTCTTATTCCTGACCTTTTTTACTAATCCCTGCCTTCTTTTATCAATGCCTGGGTGAATTCAAGAGCTGTATCCCGATTGTTTAGAAAATCTTTGAGTGTTTGCTCAACCGGATGATCCGGCAAAATGCCTCTGTTTTTGGCTAAACCCTGTGCAGTTGTTGTAAAAGTGTTCCTGGCCACTCTATATGATATACCCGTATGAGTAAGCTTGAAATTTTGGCTATTATCATTGCAGCTAAATGTACTTCCCGATTCTGTCCCTACCAATGTTCCGATTTGCTGATCTTCAAGCAGGGAGAGAAAATGTCCGGTGGTGGATCCACAGCCTTCATCCATTAAGACATAGATCTTCCCTTTATAAGCATTTTCATAAGGCTCCATAGGTAAGTTGAATGCCTCTTCATAGCGCGTTTCTTTGCTGAAATAGGTGAAAGGTTTTTCTGCCAAATACTTGAGTAAATGGGAAGCGGTAAAGCTAGGGCCACCTCCATTGCCTCGTACATCGACAATCAAATGCTGGATTTGCTTTGTATTCATAACCTCAAATACACTGTCAATGAAACTGTAATAGGCTTGTACTTTATCTCCAAAATAAAAACTGCGGATTGTCAGTTGAGCGGTATTCTCTTTTTCTGAAATTTCTGCACATAATCTGTCCTTACAACCCGAATCATAGGCATTCCTGGGATTGAAATTGTATTTCTTCAAGGCTCTAAGCTGGATAGGCGCTTTTTTGCCTTTAAGTACAATGCTGTATGAAGCTGGAAATCCCAGAAAATAAGAGAGGTAGGAGTTAAATTCTACATTGAGCATGCCCTTTTTTCTTTGAGGATTGTATCCATCTGAAGAAATATGTTTGAAAATTCCGGCCTTGATCTCTGCTATACTGAGTCCATTTATCGAAATGATTTCCTCTCCTATACTTACTCTATCTGCATTTACCAGAGGATCTGTGATGAAACAACTTTCCCCTATAAAACGACTATCAATGGGAAATCTCAACGAATCAGGCAGTAAATGAAATTCCTGATTGAAAAAGCCCAAATTGCTATGACTACATCCCAGATTCGCAATGAGCTCACTGCACATCCAAATGAATTCGCTTAGGGTCGTTTTAGAGCTGATAGAATTTTTCTTTTCCGAAACAGATTTCCAGAAATCTTCTTTGCTCATAAATTCATAAGCTTGTGGATGAGTCTCGGTCAAGCTCTTTGCAAATTCATCCAGATCAGCCAGGTATTTTTCCTGAGGATAGACGGAAGTGAAACGTTCTTCGTCCTTTATTTCCTGAGCATCTTGACTAAAAATACTTAAGGAGAAATAGGGGAGGAGCAAAAAAAGAAAGGCTATATTTTTCATACTTATTTTTTGATAATTGAAGCTTTAGGATTAGAGATAGGAATTCGATTCAGGCATTTTGGAAATGCTGATTCTTGATGCTTGAAATACAAAATGGATGGAAGGGAATGAGAACTAAGGAAAGAGAAAAGGGCAGAGAGTGAAAACTGGATGAACACGCTCTGCCGCTATGAGCATACTATTTATCTTTATTGCGAATGAGGATATCGCCATTGTGGGTTTGAAACACAATCTCAGCTCCTCCTCCATTTATGCTTCCCCTGACCCATTCGTCCCGAGTCACCTTATAGGCACCATTCGCCTCTTTTTTGCTGATGGTAGGATCGGCTGCTTTTATTTTCATGTCAAAGTCAGTGTAAATTTCGCCCGTTTGAGATTTTGCCTTCACTTCAGCTTGTAAACTTCCGGGAAAACTTACCTCTATATCTCCATTAAAGTTTGAGAAAGCCATAGGACTGTTATTGATGGAGATGAAGTTGACGATTATATCTTTATTCAATGCATCCGCGATAACTGAGCCGGATACATCCTTCATCGTAATGGATCCATTTACATTGCTGACTTCAAACTCTCCACTTACCTTCTCGACATAAATATTTCCCCTATTGACAGTTTTAATATTAAGGGAAAACTTTCTGGGCACTTTAATCTCGAAATCGACGGTTCCACTATTCCAGGTTCTGATAAGCACCGTGTTTTTTATCTCTTCAACCGAATACTCAAGATTATTATTGCTAATGCTTTTCATGCCTTCCCGTGTCTTGGGAGCTTTTCTTTTTTCCCTTCTCTTAGCAAAAATTTCTATGGTGGCTTTATCGTGTCCGACTATGGAAATCCCGCCATTTGTATTTTGGAATTCCAATTTGCCTGGACTGTTGGGATTGCTGAGCTCGAGGCTAAAAGTCTCCCCATCTATATTCTGGCCGAAACCGGGATTGCAGAAGAACAAAACTGCCAGTACGAGTAGTAATCTCTTTACGTTTTTATCTAGATCTTTCATTCTATTACTTTTTAAGCATTACGTCTCCATTTAGCAAATCGAAGCGATATTTTACTCCGCCAGAACCCAATCTAAAGGACTCGTTTTTGCTAATTTTATATTTCGTTTTTCCACTGCTGTCTCGAGTCTGAGACATCTTCTGTGGAACCACCGTAGCTTCCATATTGGTATAGAAATCCCCATTCAAGCTTTTGAAGCTAACATCTGCATTCAGGCTGGAGGCAAGTTGAATGTTGATGTCTCCATTTAGGGATTTAAATACGGACTCTTCTGTGGGATTGCTGGCATAGCTAATGTTGATGTCTTTGTTTAAAGCATTGACATAGGTCTTACCAGCTACATTTTCCATATTGATGGCACCATTGAGGTTGCCTACATGCAAATCTTTGGCTTGCACATCCTTGATCAATATGTCACCATCATTCATGGTATTTACTTTCAAACTGCTAGAACGAGGTACCCTGATCGTAATATCAAGCAGGTACTGATAGTCCGGTCGCTTATACTTGCGATTCTTATCGTCCCAATCCTTGTATTTTCCCTTTTCGACATCATACTGATTCATAGGAGTTTCAAGATAAACGAAAACTTTATTCCCTTTTTCAGCGAATCGTAGCTGAACGTCTTCTTTGCCTTTATTGAGGGCATCTCCGTTCTCTCCTTTGATAGTTTTGGTCGCACTTACCTGGATACTACTTCCGCTATAGCCTTCAATACTGATAGAGCCATTGATATTCTGGACGGTAAGATGGTTATCCGAGGAGGAGCTGCCAAAACGCAATTCCTTTTTGATTTCTTCTTTTGACTCCTGAGCAAAGACAGGGAGACTCAATGCGGTACTAAGTAGTAGTACCACCAATCGTGATAAATTCATAATGATGTGTATTGAATGAATGAAATAAGGTGAGAATCAATCAGATCTGAAGAATTGATTCTTCTATTTTTTGTTTTACTGTTTTATCAATTTCTGGTCTTTGTAAGAGTTTTTTCATTTCCTCTATAGATCCGGATTCCTGTAAACGCACCATCAAATCTGCCAATGCAATCTGAACAAGGGGAGAATCCTGATGAGTAATGGAGGTAGCGAGGCCTTCACGAACTTCCGGCAAGTCTATATATTGAACCAAAGACTCCAGAGCTGCCAGGCGTACATTTGCATTGGGATCATTGTTGAGGGTTTTGAGTAAAGCCTGGATAATACGTCCTGTAATTTCACTCAATTTGTTTGCCTCATTTACTGCTTGTAATCTTTTACTTGCAGAGGGTTGTTCGATCAATGACATTACCAATTGGGTCCTCAACTCTTCCACTTCACTCCCATTTATTGCCTCGGCTTGCTGAAGAGGAGTATTTCCCTTCTGCATTCTTGAACCCAGCATGATACCGATCAGCAGCAAGGAGATCGCAAAAGCCAGTTGCCCCATGGATACACTCATCTTGCGTTCGAAAAGATATTCGTTCAATCTTCCCCAGAAAGTAGGCTTTTCGGCTTTTTGCTTATCTACTTCCTGATCCAAAAAGGCGTAGAAATTCTGGTCCATACTTTTACTGGGCTCTGGAGTTTGCAATACATGTAATCTCTCCCAGCTTTGTTTGAGCGCATTTATTTCTTTTACAGCTGCTGGATGAGTATGTAAATATTGCTCGAAATCATCCCTTTGCTCCTCTTGCAGATTCCCGCTGAGATAATCCATTTGCATGTCTATGAAATCCTGATGCTGCATGTCTATCTTGTTTCCAATTGATGAAAAATATCTTTGAGTTCGTGCAAAGCCCGGTGTACTTTGGTTCGGGCATTTCCTTCTGTACATTCCATAATGTCCGCGATCTCTTTGTAGCGAAGTCCTTTGAGTTTGCTCAAAACCAGGAATTCTCTTTTCTCTACACTCAGCTTATTCAAGGCTATCCGCAAGGTGGATAAATCTTCTCCCAGGACTATCTGAGCATGAATGTCTTCGGGATGGGCATATTTCTCCACTTTTTGCAGGGAATCTGTCGAACTCAGGTTCTTTTTGCGTGATCCAAAAGCATCATAATTCACATTCCTCGCAATCTGAAAAATCCAGGAAGTAAAACTGCTTTGAGATTTATAGCTATGCTTGTAGGACAAGACTCGAACGAACACATTTTGAACTAAATCTTCACTTTGGGTTTTGTCGCCATTCATATGATAAAAAAATCCAAAGATCCTCTTTTTGTATCGCTCATAGAGTATGCCCAGCTGGGCTATTTCACCAGCTTTTACTCGTAGCATGATCTCGTTGTCTGATTGCTTATTCAATCTTGTGCGTAATTATTGGCTTTTGTAAAGAGGTAAACCGGCCTTTTTTTGAAACGTTACAAATGGATAGATTTTTTTTGAAAATTAAATGAAGGGAGAGAAAATCAGCCTTATTTCTTAAGCAATTTTAGGGAATCTATGAATTTCATCATTTTTTCATTTCCATCTTGTCCACGCAAACTCATTACCTGTAGGGAAATTTGATGATCTTTTATCAAAAAGATTCGAGTCGTAATGATGATTTGGCCTTCTTTGAAGTTTTGTTTTGTCTCCACCCCTTTTACTCCCTCCAGCATGATCTCTTTACTGTTGATTAGGCTAGATTGAGTTGCCTTCAGGGAATTGGCAGTTACATTCTCATAATAGGTCTCTAAGTCAAAACCCTCAACCTTGGTGATATCCATAGGGTAACGGATCAAAGAAGTAAAATACGCCAGATTGGGTTCATCTCCGGGATTGGGTTGGTAGCCTTCAAATATAAGTTTTGTTTGTCCGTATTCTGTGGTCGTCTGAATTTCTCTGCTTTCTGTTGGTCCTGGGTATTCTATTGAGAAAAAGGTATTGTTTAATTCTTTATCACTTAAGGGAGCCGCTCCTTCTTTCTTAGGGGTGTTGATCAATTCAAAGGAGTTGAAAAATTGATTGATGCTTTTATTGAAATTATTGTCAGGCGCAGTTTTTACAGAGAGAAGATATAATCGATCCTTTACCATAAAAAAGCGCAACCTCCTGAAGTAATTTTCCTTAGTAAATTGCCACCTGTATTCTCTGCCCGGGTATCCCAGCAGGTAGAGATCAAAAGTTCCTAAAGACTGTATGTCTGGCGAGCTTGCAAGGCTAGATTGGGAAGCATTGAATACCTCATAAATGTCCAGTATCGAAAGACTATCTGCAAAACCTTCCGGATAATCCAGGTAGGATACTTCGTACTTCTCATTATCGTCTGTTTCAGGCTCCACCTGAAAAACGTGAAACACTAATTCCCCTAAATCAGTTTTGACTTTCTTGTTTGAAATTTCGGGGGGAGAAGGGAAAGCAACCTTAAACCTACCGGCTTCATTTTGGTATTTTTCTTTGGGTTGATGGCTAAGAGCCTGGCTAAAAACCTGGGTATAAAGGAATGAGAAGAAGATGAGTATGCAGCTGTTTATTTTCATGGGTGCTATGTCGTTGGTTATAGAAATTTAAGTAAAAATCTATTTTTGATTGGCTATATACTTTTCAATGGATCCACTTTTAAGCTTTTTGGACAGCCAATAACATCCGCTTGGGATCATTTGGTCCCTATAATGAGTTTTTCCAAAAATGAGCATGAAGCACTCGTGTTTTCCTGAAACAAGCAAAGTATCCTTATTCCAATATGCTTCTTTTACATTGCCCACAAATATCTGACTTCCATTGGTGAGGGAAATGCTACTTGCTGATTCTGCATACTCCAATCGAAACTCATTATTGATAGTTGTTCTGCTTTGGTAGATTTTCCAATCCTGCATGATGTAGGGAATCATAAAGAGAATGAATGGAATAAATAATATGAGACCAATTGCCCAGAGACATCCGGAAAGATTTTCTTGCTCTTTCATAGCAAGAAGGCTTTGATGGAATTGGCCACTGCTTCCGGCTGTTCGTCACAGATAAAATGTCCTCCTTTTAAACGATCAACTTCGACCTGGGAGTAGACTTCCTCAACTCCGATGACATATTCCTTGATAATCACCGGGTCTAGTATACCATGGATAATTTTTGTGGGAATGTCGATGACTTTGCCTTTGAAAGCCTCCCATCTTTCCCGGTCTTTGGGGAGCATCCGATAAATGTTAGCGGCTGTGGTGATCGTATGGGGGATTTTGTAGCAGCGAATGTATTCTTCAATGGCATCCTCAGGCACAGGATTACTGATTCCCCTACTGAAAAAGCGAACCCAGATCTCTTCTTTTCCCGCCAATAAAGCCTCTGGAAATTCTTTGATGCTCATAAAAAACTGGTACCAGGATGAACGGAAGAGATGCTTGACCAAAATCTCTGCTGCCTTATTTTGTCCGGTCTCATTGTTGATAAGGACCATATTTATGACAATCAACTTTTTGATTCTTTCCGGATGCAGAAAAGCCATTTCCTGCACAATAGCACCTCCCCAGTCATGCCCGCCCAAAAAGAATGTATCTATACCCAATTCATCGACTATGGCAAATATATCCCGAGCCATTTCATCTTTCGCATAGGCTTTGATGTCTAATTCTCGATTGCTATCGCCCATTCCCCTAAGATCAGGAGCAATCACATAAAACTCCTTGAACCAGGGAGTCATGTGGTGCCAACAATATGAGGTTTGAGGCCAACCATGAATCAGGATCAGGGCTGGATTTTTGGGATCACCATAAGCTTTAATGTTGAAAGTTCCGCGGGGAGTAGGGATGTTTTGGTTCATAATCCAGGGGCGTTTTTATTTTTCTACCAGGGCAAATTTTTGTCTTTGTTTGGAGTTCATGATGCCCTGAACATCGAGTGACATAATGCCTTGATAAGAGATCCATTTTCCCTTGTCGATCGAAAATTCTGCCTGTGCTTTGTATACAAATTTCATGATCGTCTTTTTGCCCTTGTTTTTTGCCCCAAAAGGTGAGTTGAACTGACCAGATACATATTCCAGGATGTCATAATCCAGAACAGCAATTGATTCACCTTCAACAGACTTAATTTCACGTAAACGTACCTGATTGGATTTATTTGCTTCTTCACAGACGAAATTTTGATCATTTCCTATCAGGTTTACATTATTTAGGCTCCAGCTATCACCTGCACTTACTTTTCCTGGGGGTAACTCGAAGAAAATGGAAATAAGGTTTTTCTGTTTAGACTGGACCCAAAAGCTATGTAATTCACCAGAGGGGTGAACAGAACCGCGCAGCATAGTCCCTCTCAACATTGCATTCATAAATTGATCTTTTTCCTCCTCCTTTTCTGTTACTTTTTTCTTGGGGATAGCGAGCATTTCTATAGCTAAGACATCTTCGAAATGTTGAGAGTGGGTCAGGCGAGTTATGATATTTGTGTTGGTATAAAAATTCTTAAATTTTTCGAAAAATTCATTGGCTTCAGAATCGCTACTATCAGAAGCATTTCCAAATATTTCATCAATGTTAAAGTTAAAGGTGGATGAATCCATCTCCACCATGCTGGTTTCATAAGTAAGGGTGTCGCCTTCTTTTAATTTCCATCTCAGTTCGACTGCTTCTGATCGATTTGTCTCCCCTATGAACCCCAGAGACAGGAGGCTAATAATAATGGCGGATAATGCTTTGATTGGAATCTTTTTCATGTATGATTTTTATAGTTGTGTGTATGGCTGATTTGCTAAAAGGAAAAATAAGGAATTCAGGCATTAAGTGCTTCTCCCTTTAATAGGTCTCGATGGATTTGTCCAGGGTAAATGGCATAAACCGGTATTTTAATTTGAAAGTTTTTGCACATCTGCCGGATGGAGGCTTGAATTTGTTCTTTTGAATATCGACTGGAAAAATGACTTAAGATCAAGCTTCCAACTTCAATTTCCGATACCATTTTAAACACTTCATCAATCCGACTATGTTTATTGCCCTTGGATTCAATCGCATCATCTTTCTCTGGTTTGAGGAAAGTAGCTTCATGAATCAGAATTTCAGATTTATCCCATTTCTCATAATTATCTACGGGCGTATCTCCGGAATAGGAAATGACATTTCTTTTCAGTTCATGAGTGAGAAATTCCCTTCCTTTTTTCAGAACAATCTCTTTAATTTCCTGCTCACCTAAGCCCTGGAATTCTTTTTTCAGTTTTCTCCGAGATTCAAAGACTTTAAAACCCAGGCTTTTGTGTATTCCCGGATCACAGGCAATATGTTCATTCCGAATGGCCTTTACGTGTAGCTGCTTTTTGATCTGAATTTCGCTTCCATCAATAATGGCTTCCCATTTGGCCAATTGAACATGAGGATCAAATTTATTCTGAAAATCCCTCAAAGCCGGGAATGATCCAGCATCTTTGGGATAATAGATGACAGGGAAACCTGGACGGGCATTGAGCTGGTTGAATTGAAGTAGTCCTCCCAGATGATCTCTATCCGGATGACTGATGAAGACATGTTTGATCTTGTGCGCTTTTTGTAAAAGCCCTGCACTCAAGCCATCGCCAGCATCAAATAAGATACCCAGTTGTTCGATATTGATCCAGCTAGAAAATAGAGCAGTCGAATATGCATGAATGATATACTCCAAAAGATTGCGATTTCATGGTTTTTGTAGCAAAGCAATGGCTTGCTAAGCTAATGACAATAAATATACGCATCTCAATGAGTTTTGGCTGCGACTTAGCTTAGCAAAATCAAGCCAATGCCTAGCAAAGCCGGAACTGCCTGCACAAAGAATATCTTTTTATCGGCTGTAAGCGCACCATAAATTCCCGCCACACTCACGCATCCCAGAAAGAAGAGCGCAATGTTTTGACTCCATTCGACATTTTCGATGAAAAAGGTCCAGATCAAGCCCGCGGAAAGAAATCCATTGTACAAACCCTGATTGGCTGCCAGGGCTTTGGTTTCTCCAAAAAGGTGTTTGGGAAACCCTCTGAATACTTTAGGTCCCCTCGTCTCCCAGGCAAACATTTCAAAGTATAGAAAATAGAGGTGTAGGAGAGCTACGAGTCCGATGATAATTTTGATAGCAAGTTCCATGATTTTAGGTCTAGGGTTTATGGTTCTTCCTAAGATTGGTATTTATTTCGGGAAATAGGAGGTTTTTGATACTTTTTAAAAATTGCTACAAAAAAGGAAGGAAAATCATTCAGCTTTCTTCCCAAAATCTCCTTTTGCCCATCTTTCCTGTATTTCGAGGTATTTCTCTTCGGGTTGGCAGGTCCACCAATTGATGTCGTGCTCTCGGCAGATTTTAGTATGGAAATAGAGGCCGATGAGTGGATGTAGGATGATGAAAATGAGGGCATAGTGCTGAAAGAAATAGGCCAGCAAAGTAGAGATACCTACATAGAAGAGAAATTTGCCAGGAACTTTCCATTTAGGACGGACCAGTCGACCATTGTGGAAATAGCCTATCAGCCAGAGGAAGCTGCTAAGTAGGAAGTAGGTGAGGAGCATATGGGAAATTACGTTAAGAATAAGCCTTATTCAACACATTCTATTTCGTAATAAACATCCTCAAGCTTGGTGAAGATTATTTGCTCCTCAGAGGACAACTGATATTCCCCGTCCTCAACTAATTCCTCGAAATGGTAAAACATATATTCAAAAACACTCATCGAACTCGATATACACCCTCCAAAAGTCTCGACGCAAACGCTATCAGTCTGATGTTCACTTAAAATTTCAAGCAAGTGAGAATCCTTTCTTTTACAAAGTAGGGCATAAGAATATGCGCGTAGCGTAGGACTTTTTGACTCACAGTATTTGATCAGTTTTTTATCCGAGGCCAGTTCCCCAAGGTTCTGCGCTCGAATGTATTGCTTTGACTTTTTCGCACTTCTCCCGATGAGTCGGTCTTCAACTATAGCATGAGATTTGATCTTCATACTCAGGAAGAATATCCTGAAGGGAAAAGCTCCTTCTTCTTTTGGGTCTGTATCAAGCTTAGCAAAGGCTTGTAGGGAAATGATACATGCAAGGATAAGCAGGCTAAATTTCTTCATATTATTTCTCCCACTGGGCTTCGTAATAATCAATATACTGGGCATAGGTGGAACCTTCTTCCGCATACTTACGAGTCAACTTTGCCCATTTGTCAAATTTCTTTCGGTTTTTTAGCTGAAAATATACCTGCGCCATGTTGAGGGCCATTTCACTTTTTTCGAAATCATTTTTTGATTTCTTCATGCCATCTGTATAGATCTTTTCGGCTTTATCAATTTCCCCCAAACCTTTATAGGTATAGCCTAATTCCCGCAGGATAAAAGGATCTTTGGGATCATGCTTATAGGCCTTTTCCAGGACTTCTTTTGCCTCTGCGAAAGCTTGCAGGGCATTGTAGGCAAAACCGATTTCAAATTCCAGGCCTTTGTAATGAGGTTCCTTTTCGTAAGCAGTTAATAAAGGGATAAGGGCATGTTCGCAAGCACCCATGTGATTGTAATGCCAACCGATATCTTTTAAATAGGATACCTTGCCCTCATCTTCTTTGTAGAATTTCAACCAATCTGGAACCTTGGGTAAACCCATTTCAGCCAAACGTTCGTCCGGGATAATGGCGATGTTTTTCCATTCAGGTTCTAGTCTGACCTTTATATTTACGGTTGAATCTTCTGCTTCAAGCAGGAATTCCCCGGACTTATTGATGGCAAATTTACTTCCCATTTGATAGGTGAATCCCGCTTGTTGATCAATATAAATAAAGCCACAATAAAACACTGAATCTATATCTTTATCGGGAAAGGCTACCCATTTATCCACCGCATCCACATGTCTTTTATTGAATGTAAGGCCGGAGATAGAATTTTGAGAAAGGCAAAGGAAGCAGTGTAGCAGGAAGGTAATTGACAGTAGTACTTTCATGATTATGCGTTTTTATTGGTTTTCTTATTATTTGATCTCTTCAGCTGAGTAATTCCATATCCTTAGTCAGTTTTTTTCTGCTAATTTTTTACGGGCCCGACTCAATTGGGTAGGGGTGATGCCGAGGAAATTGGCGACATAGTAATGCGGGATACGATTGATGAGTTGGGGATATTCTTTAAGAAAGAGCTGGTATTTTTCCAGGGAGTTGAGGTTAAGTAGAGAAACCAGACGAGATTGGAGCTGGGCATTTAACTGCTCAAAAGTCTTTGTGATGATAGCGGTGATCTCCGGATTCTTATTCACCAAATCCATTACAGTCGCATAATCAGCTGTGGACAATTCACAATCCTCCAATGCTTGCAAGCTCATGGAAGTAGGCACATTGGGGATATAGCTCGCTATGATCATATCTCCTTCTTTGTAGAAATGGGTAGTTATTTCATTTCCATCCGCATCCAGTACGTAGCCCCGCATAACCCCTTTGGTCAGGCGACCGATACGTGTGCAGAGCTTAGCCTGTTCGAGAAAATGTTCGCCTTTTTGAAGTTGAAGCCTGCTATGTAAAGAGTCTATGAGCATCGAACTATTAGCTTTTGACTTCCAGTTTAGTCTTTTTTCAATTCTGATTCAATATGTACCCACTTGATGGACCAATTTGAAGAACTATCTTCTTCTGCAGCATAGAAGAGGTATTTTTGATCTGGACTGAGGTAGGGATTGCCCTGGCCTTTTGTATTGATTTTAGTATTAAATTTTCTGGCTTTTGTCCAGCTCCCATCAGCTTTCTTATGTGTGATCATGAGATCAAGCTGATTTGAAATAGCAGCGAAGATGAGGAGATCTTCTTTAGGACTAATATAGGGCGTACAACTTTGTAAATCTCCCAAGCCGGGAATGTCCAGCTTTACAGCCGCTTGATATTTTCCATCCAGGATGTCGGCATAATGGAGATTCATGTCAGAATAGTCCAGATTGCTGGCATGGAAATATAGCCTGCCTGAATTTCCTATGCTGGGATGTGAGAGGAGTTTATCCCGTAAATTCGGAATGTCGATATACTGGGCTTCCCCCCAGCTTTCCCCCATTCGTTCAGATTTCCAGATATGCCAGGTATTTGGAATGTCTTCTTCATCTAGTGGGCGAGTCGAACTAAAATAAAGACTATTCCCATCTGCCGAAAAACTCATGCCGTGATCGGAAAAGTCGGAATTGAAGGAAGCCTTTCTCCCTTTACTCCATCTGCTCCCTTTTTTATCTATCACATACATATCAAACTGACTAAAATCTCTAGGGGATAGGGTATAGTAGAAATGACTCAGGTCCGGGGAAAAGACTCCTCGATGGACAAGCATGTCCTCAGGAATTTGTATTAAACCAAGATCCAGAGGTTCATAAGTAGGCAATTCACTAGCCAGATAAGGATTCGTATGACTTAGGCTTTCCCCGTCTCCTTGACATGCCCAAAAAAAGAGAGAGAGGAAAATTAGATAAGTCAGCTGTTCTTTCATGGAATAGGCTTAGTTCCGCTTTCCTGATTTCTTATTCCTCACATAGATCAACTTATACTTACTTTTCCCACTCTCTCTTTGGTCGATTTCAAATCTTCCGATGGATTTGATCAGAGGAGTGAGCTTTTCGAAACCATAATTTCTGGAGTCGAAATTGGGCTGCTTTTTCTGTAGCAAACTCCCGACATCTCCAAGAAAAGCCCAACCGTCATCATCCGAAAGGGCATTGATGCTGGAGGATATCAGTCTGATTTCTTTGCGGGTAATTTTGTCGAAAGTCGGCTTTTCCTTTTTCTTTTCGACCTTTTCTTCTTCTTCCTCCTCATCTTTCAGGATTTCTATATAGATAAATCTATCACAGGCTACTATGAAGGGATTGGGGGTTTTCTTTTCTCCGATCCCAATGACCAACATACCGGCTTCTCGTAGGCGAGTTGCCAGGC